>DATIMX010000236.1:0-18849 GCA_035474935.1 Geodermatophilus sp.
GTCCTCCCTCAGTCGCAGAGGTGGGTTCGCAGCGCGGCGTCCACTGCGCCGGGGTGGGTGGCGTTGGGCAGGTGGGCGGCTCCGGGGACGACGACGAATTCGCTCTCCGGAATGCCGTCGGCGAGCAGCCGGACCATGTCGACCGTGGTCGCCGGGTCCTCGGCGCCGGCGACCACGAGCGTCGGGGCGGTGATGTCCTGGAGCCGGTCGCGGACGTCGAAGACGCCGATCGCCTCGCAGCAGGCGGCGTAGCCCTCCGCGGGCGTGGCCCTCAGCATGTCCAGCAGCCGTTCGGCTGCGGCCGGCTCCTGCTCGGCCCACTCCGCGGTGAACCAGGTGCCGGTGCGTGAGGGCACGAGGACCTCGGTGCCCTGTTCGCGCACCTGCGCGGCCCGCACCGTCCACGACGGCGGATCGGCGAACCGCGCGGCGGAGGCGATGATCGCCAGCCTGTCCAGCCGGTCGGGGGCGGTGAGCGCGAGCTGCTGGCCGATGGCCCCGCCGATGGAGACGCCGGCGTAGCAGAAGCGGTCGACGTCCAGGTCGTCCAGCAGCGCCAGCACGTCACCGGCGAGGTCGGCGATCGTGCACGGCCCGGGCACGACCTGCGAGCCGCCGTGCCCCCGCAGGTCGTAGCGGAGCACCCGGTGCGTGCGGCTGAACTCGGCGACCTGGGGGTCGAACAGACCGGTGTCGGTGCCCAGCGACGGGCCGAGCACGAGGACCGGGGCGCCGGCCGGTCCGTCCTCGACGGCGTGCAGGCGTGCGGTCATGCGGCCTTCCCGGGGACGGCGGATCCGCGGCCGGACGGTGCCCCGGGACCGGTCACGGGTTGGCCGACAGCGCCGACGGGTGCTCGGTCAGCGGGGTCACCGCGACCGTCATGAACGGGAACAGCGGGAGGTTCCACAGGATCTCGTGCAGCTCGTCGCTGGAGCCGACGTCGAAGACGCTGATGTTGCTGTACTGGCCGACCACCCGCCACAGGTGCACCCACGTGCCGCTGCGCTGCAGCTCCAGCGCGCGGGCCTTCTCGGTGGCCAGCAGGCGGGTGCGCTCCTCGGGGTCGAGGTCGCGCGGGACGGCGACGTCCATGCGGACGTGGAACAGCATGCTCAGTGCCTCCTGGACCGCGCGACGGCGGCCGGATCGAGCCCCGCCCGGGGCGCCTGCGTCACGCGGCCTGTGCGCCGGTGTCGCGCTCCAGGACGAAGTCGTACTCGACGCGTCCGGTGCCGTCGCCCTGGTCCTGGGGAGCGAGGACGAGCTCGGGCTTGACCGCGGAGGCGACGTCGCTGTCGAGCCACTCACCGCCGCGGAAGTACAGCTGGGTGGTGATGGCCCGGTGGCCCGGAGCGCTGACGATCAGGTGCAGGTGGGCCGGGCGCCACGGGTGCCAGCCGGCGGCGGTGATCAGCTTGCCGGTGGGCCCGTCGGTGGGGATCTGGTACGGCGCGGGCTGGACGGTGTGGATCTCGAACCGGCCCTGGTCGTCGGCCACCACCAGGGCGCGCAGGTTGCCCTCGGGCAGGTGCGGGGCGAACCCGGAGTAGTAGCCGTCGGCGTCGGCCTGCCACATGTCGATCTCGGCGTTGGGGGCCGGGTTGCCGTCCACGTCCCGGACCTGCCCGGCGAAGACGAGGCGACTGCCCTTCTCGTCCTCGCGCATCGGCAGGGTGGCGGGGGAGGTGATCCGCTTCTGGCCAGGCAGGTAGTACGGGCCCAGGATGGTGCCCTTGGTGCCCTGCTGGGTCTCGGCCTGCACCTCCTCGACCGCGTGCTCGACGAAGACGTCCAGGAACAGCGGCCACTCCCCGCCCTCGCCGACCTGGATCAGCCACGCCTTGGCGGCCTGGAACTCCGGATAGGTCACCTTGTGCTCCCGGATGGCCGAGTGCACGCCGTCCAGGACCGACCGGACCACCGCGTCGACCCGTTCCGGGGGCACCCTGCGGGCGGCCTCGTACATCTCGGTGGTCAGGAACGACTCCGTCGCGCTGGCCCCCGAGCCGGCGGCGGTGGGGCTGTGCTGGGTGTCGGTCATGGCGTGCTCCTCGGATGTCGGCGCGGTAGTCCGGCCGCCGTCAGGGGCCGGGCCTGCGATTCCGGGATGGGTGAGCTTCCATCGTCGCCGACGCGGTACGGAGCCGTCCAGCCGTCGCGCCCGCGATCGGCCCCTGGCCAGGCCGTTCGCCACTGCGGACCGGTCGCCGCGTCTGAATGCGCGGCGATTGTGCACGACCTCCGTCCAGCCACGGGTGGGGACGCGGGGATGTGGCCGCACCTCCACGTCGCAGCGACCGCCGCGCCGTACTGCCGTACGGGCAGCGCAGCGCGCGGTCCTCCTCTCCCGCGCCGGGTACGACCTCACCCCCAGGGCGACCAGACGGGAACGGAGCAGATGAGACCCCAGCGCGCCGATGAGAACGCCGGAACCGGAGCGGCGGTGCGTGAGCACCTGCTCGAGCGCCCCGTCCGGCCCCTGCCCGGCCCGCGCCGGCTGCTGCGGGACGCCGGGGGCGTCTACGCCGCCAACGGACTCATCGGCCTGGTGTTCGCGGCCACCGGTCCGGTCGCGGTGATCCTGGCGGTGGGCGCGCAGGGCGGGCTGTCCCAGCGGGAGCTGGCCTCGTGGGTCTTCGGCGCCTTCTTCCTCAACGGCGTCCTCACCGTCGTGGCGTGCTGGCTCTACCGGCAGCCGCTGGCCTTCTTCTGGACCATCCCCGGCACGGTGCTCGTCGGGCCGGCCCTGACCCACCTCACCTGGCCGCAGGTGGTCGGTGCCTTCTACGCCACCGGTCTGCTCGTCCTCCTCCTGGGGCTGAGCGGGTGGGTGCGCCGGGCCATGGCGGTCGTCCCGATGCCGATCGTCATGGCCATGGTCGCCGGGATCTTCCTGCGGTTCGGGATCGACCTGGTGCACTCGCTGCGGGACGACGTGGGGATCGCCGCGCCCATGGTCCTGACCTTCCTGCTGCTCAGCGCGCTGCCGGGGCTGGGGCGGCGGATCCCGCCGATCATCGGGGCGCTCATCGTCGGGGCGGGCGCGGTGGTGGTGTCCGGCCGGTTCCGCCCCGCCGGAGCCGCGGAGTGGTTCGCCGCGCCGGTGCTCCAGGCGCCCGAGTGGTCGCTGCAGGCCATGCTGGAGCTGGTCGTGCCGCTGGCCATCACCGTGCTGGTGGTGCAGAACGGCCAGGGGATCGCGGTGCTGCGCTCCGCCGGACACGCGCCACCGATCAACGTCGTCACCGTCGCCTGCGGCGCCTGGTCGCTGCTCACCGCGGCGGTGGGCACGGTGTCGACCTGCCTGACCGGGCCGACGAACGCCCTGCTCTCGGCATCCGGGGAGCGACCCCGGCAGTACACCGCCGGGATCGCCTGCGGCCTCCTGGCCATGCTGTTCGGTCTGTTCGCGCCGCTGTTCACCAGCGCCATGCTGGCCACGCCGCCGGCCTTCATCGCCACGCTCGGCGGCCTGGCCCTGCTGCGGGTGCTGCAGGGGTCCTTCGTCGCGGCGTTCGGCGGACGGTTCACCCTCGGCGCCCTCGTCACCTTCGTGGTGACCGTCGCCGACGTGACGGTGCTGAACGTCGGGGCCGCCTTCTGGGGTCTGCTCGCCGGGTTGGCCGTCTCCGGGCTGCTGGAGCGCCCGGACTTCTCCTCGGCCCCGGGCTGAGCGCCGTCCCGGGGGTCGGCGACCGCGCGCACGGTCGGGGATCAGCCGCCCGGGGCGGGCTGCACCCGTCCAGCCCGAGGCGGCGTCCACGGTGGCGCGGTGGTCGACTGCTCGAGGTACCGGAGGGCATCGCCCACCGTCGTGAACCGCGCCCACTCGTCGTCGGGGACGAGCACGCCGAACCGGTCCTCGGCCGCGACGACGACCTCGACCATCGTCAGGGAGTCGATGCCGAGGTCCTCGGTGAAGGACTTCTCCGGGGCGATGTCGGCGGGGTCGATGCCGGCGACCGTCCCCAGGACCTCCGCCAGCCCCTCCTCCAGCTCGTCTCGTGCCATCGGGATCCTGCCTCCGGTCGGTGGCGGGGGCGCTCCGTCGCTCAGCGGGACGCGGGAGCGGACGCCTGGAGCGCCTGCTGCACGTCGTACCCGTGGATCCACCCGAAGTCCTCCGGGAACCTCGCCATCTTCGCGTCCCGCATCCGGGCGGCCGGTCCCTCGGGCAGGTGGAGCAGGAAGTTGGTGACCCAGGAGCTGCGCTGGATCGCGCGCGTCCGGGCCCGGCGGAGCGTGCGGTACCGGGAGAACACCGGCTCCAGGTCCTCGCCGGGCCTGGTGTCGGCGACCAGTGCGGCCAGGGCGAAGGCATCCTCGATCGAGGTGTTGGCGCCCTGTCCCTGGTGCGGCAGCATGCCGTGGGCCGCGTCGCCGAGGACGACGACCCGGCCCCGGTGCCACCGCAGCAGGGGGCGCACGGTGAACAGCCCCCAGCGGATGGGGCTCTCGGCCGCTCTGATCATCTCGGTGACGGCGGGGTGCCAGCCCCGGAAGGAGGCGACCGGGACGTCCTCGGAGACCTCGGCCACCGTGCCGTCGTGCAGCCAGATCGAGGGGCCCTCCACCACCGCGAAGAAGTTGACCAGCTCACCGGCGCCGCCGATCGCGTAGTGCAGCAGGTGCGCGTCGGGGCCCATCCAGAACTGGATCGCGTGCGGGTCCGGCAGCGAGGGCAGGTTCTCGGTGGGCACGATGCCGCGGAAGGCGCTGGTGCCGGAGTAGACGGCGTCGTCCGCGCCGGTGACCCACCGGCGCACGGTGGACCGCACGCCGTCCGCGCCGACGACCACGTCGGCGCGTTCCACCCGGCCGTTGGCGAACTCCAGGACGACCGAGTCGCGCTCCGGGACCAGATCGGTCAGCCGGCAGCCGAGGTGCAGGTGTTCGACGCCGAACGCGCCGCTGAGGGTCTTCTGCAGGTCGGCGCGGTGGATGCCGAAGTACGGCGCGCCGAACCGGTCCACGTAGGCGTGGTCCTTGCGCACGGGGTGAGCGGCCACGCGGCTGCCGTCCTGCCAGTGGCGGTGGACCAGCTCCGTGGGGATCGTGGCCGCCGCGGCCAGCTCGTCGAGCAGACCCAGCCGGGCGTACTCCCTGGTGGCGTTGGCCGACAGCGCGATCGCCGCGCCGATCTCGGTCAGCTGCGCGGCCTGCTCGAACACCTCGGCCCGCACACCCCGCTCGCGCAACGCCAGGGCCAGGGACAGTCCTCCGATGCCGGCTCCGACGATCGCGATCCGGAGGTCGGTGTCCCTCATGCGGCTGGACGGTAGCCAGTGCGGCGCGGTCCCGGACAGGAGTGCCGGCCCGGTCACTCGTCGGCCTCCGTGACTCGTCGGCGGAGCGCGAGGCCACCGCCGGTGCGGCGTTCCACCGCGGCGTCCCGCCGGCTGGTGGCTGTGGTCCTCCCCGAGCCGGTCCCGGACAGTGAGCGCACGAGCCGGGAGGAGTGACGGCGCTGCGGCCGCCGGCCGTCTTCCTGGCCTCCGTTTGCTGTGATGTATGTCACAACCTACGTTCAGGCCGCTCGCATTCGCGGGACGGTCCGGCAGCACGCCGAAATCCTGCCGCTGGCCGGGCCGACCTCGACTCACCTGAGGCAGGAACGGGAGATCGCAGGACCTCCGGGCCGCGTCAGCGGCCCTCGGGGTGAAGCCGTGACCGCCACGGCCGGGCAGTCCTCCCGCCCGAACCCGACAGCTCATCCCGCAGGCGTGCTCGGAGGATCTCATGCACCAGCACATCCTCGGCATGCGTCGTCCCGTCCGGGCGGTGCCACCCCTCCGCCTGGGCATCGTGGTGGTCCTGGCGCTCATCGCCCTCGCCGTACCGGCCCCCGCGATGGCAGCGTCCGACACCTCGACCAGTGCAGCAGCGGACCTGTGCGCGAGCGTCGCCTCGCGAGCCGGTTTCAGCGGCGACAGGCTCGTCACCGCGGTCGCGGTGGGCATGGGGGAGTCGTCCTGCCGTCCGGACGCGCAGAACAGCAACGGCCCGACGAAGGGCTGTCCGAACGGCTCGGTGGACCGTGGTCTCTGGCAGATCAACAGCTGCTGGCACGCCTCGGTCTCCAAGAGCTGCGCCTACGACGCCCAGTGCAACGCCAACGCCGCCTACCGGATCTCCGCCAAGGGCACCAACTTCAAGCCGTGGGCGGCCTACACCAACGGTTCGTACCGGAACCACCTGAAAGCGGCCCGGGCTGCGGTCGGCCGACTCACCCAGACCTAGGTCACCGGAGCCACCCCACCGTGCCCACACCCGGGAGGCGTTGCGGGAGCACGCCGGCGGGACCGGCGTGTCCTCCCACGGCGGACCCGTCCGAACGACCCCGTCGGCCCGGTGAGCCGAGCCGGACTCCCGCAACGCCTCCTGGTGCCCGGTCGCAGGACCCCCTCCGCCCGGGTCGGCGCTGGGCCACCAGGGCTCGGGCGAGGGGGCGTGGCGGCGTCGGGGTGGGTCGGGCCCCCGCACCGACACGCCCGCGCCCGACACCAGGTCCCGACCGCTGGATCTGCCTCGTCAGTGGCGCACTCCTGCTGGTGTTGCTCGCTGCGCCGGCTCAGGCGGCGTCGGCACCGCAGCAGTGTGCAGCCGGCTCCGTCCGGCTCACCTTCGACGACGGGCCCGACGCGACCGCCACACCCGACGTCCTGGACACGCTGGCGGACCGGGGAGTCCAGGCGACGTTCTTCGTCACCGGTCAGATGACCGCTGCCCGACCCGACATCGTGCGTCGCGCCAGCCAGGAGGGGCACCGGATCGGGAACCACTCGTGGAGCCACCCGCGGCTCACCACGCTGGACCGGGCGCAGGTGGAGTCCCAGCTGCGGCGCACCAACGAGGTCATCGAGCAGGCCACGGGGAGCTCTCCCAGGGAGTGGCGCCCGCCGTACGGGGCCACCAGCGACCTCGTGGCGGCGGCGGCCAGGGAGGTCGGCCTGGACTCGATGGTGTTGTGGACCGTCGACCCCCGCGACTGGGCGGATCCGCCGGCGACGACGATCCGGGACCGGGTGCTGCAGGGCGTGCGGCCGGGGAGCGTCGTGCTCCTGCACGACGCCACGGGCCAGAACACCCCCGCAGCCCTGCCCATGATCCTGGACGGGCTGGCCGAGAGGGGGTACTGCACGCAGTGAGGTCCCCCCGTCGGGACGCGCCGCTCCCAGGGCGTGCCGCCGGGCCGCTGCAGGACCCGGGCCGCTCCGCCTCGGCGGCTCCGTGTCGTGCTCCTCATCCTCGGGTCGCCGGTCGCCGCGTTCCGCGGGGGAGCCCGGGGCGGACCGGCGGCCTCGGGGACTGGACGTGCCGGCTTCCCCGGCGGGCACCCGCACCGGGCTGCCCGGTGGAGCTCGACGCGGTGAGGCGCCACCGGTCCGCAGCCGCGCGCGCCGCCTCACGGGCCGCCACCGTCTCCTGCGTGACGAGTTCCGCCTCGGCGTAGAGCCGGAGGAGACCGCGGAGGGCGTAGCGGTCGCCGGCCGCGGGCTGGACGAGGTTCAGGTCGGCGAGCTCGTCGAGCATGTCCTCCGTGCGCCCTCGCGGTTGCCCGACCAGGGCAGCGGCGAGATCGGCCGCGAAGGTGGGTTCCTCGACGAGCGCCAGCCGCCGGAAGAGCTGCCGGGTCGATGGTCCGAGCTGGTCGACGGACGACCTGATCGCCGCCCGCATCCGCAGGTCTCCAGCGGTCAGCGCGTCCAGACGGCGCTCCCTCGCCGCCAGGCGTCCCACCAGCGCGGTCGCCGTCCACCCGGGTCGGCTGGCCACGCGGTTGCCCGCGATGCGCAGCGCCAGGGGGACGTGGTCGCACAGTCGTGCCAACCGGACCAGGTCGCTCTCGTCGGCCTGCTCGGCAGGGATGATCGCGGCCAGCACCTGCTGCGCGTCCGCGCTCGGCAGCCGCTCCACGGGAACGCGCTCGGCGTCCTCGAGCCCGGCCAACGACCGTCTGCTGGTGACCAGGACGGCGGTCGGGCCCGTCGTCGGCCGCAGCGCCCGGATCTGCGCCTCACCGGCGGCGTCGTCCAGGATCACCAGGCGGGGGCGATCGGCCAGCAGTTCCCGCACGCACCCCGGGTCCCCACCCGTGCTCTCCCGGCCGGTGAGCGCGCTCAACACGCGGGCCGCGACGGCGCGCGGCGACGGCGGGTCCTGCGTCAGACCGCCCAGGTCGACGAAGAGCTGGTCCGGCAGCGCGCTCCGCAGCCCGGCCGCTGCCCGGACCGCCAGGCTGGTCTTGCCGTAGCCCGCCGGACCCGTCAGGACCACCATGGGCGATCGGGCGGCCCGGGGCCCGGTCAGTGCCGCCGTGATCGACGCCAGCTCCGCCCCGCGGCCGGTGAAGTCCGCGGTGTCCCGCGGGAGCGGGAGTCGCCACGACGGCGCTCGCCGGCCGCGGCGACGCCCGTCCCGTGCCGCCTGGACCATCGCCGCACGGTCGGCCTCGGGCAGGCCCAGGGCCCGCGCGATCGCGACCACGGTCCGGTGCTGGGGGCCCCGCGCCGCTCCCCGCTCGATGTCACTCAGGGCACGATCGCTGATCCCCGACGCCTCCGACAGCCGCTCCAGGGTGAGGTCGGCCTCGAGCCGGAGGCGGCGGACCACCTGCCCGAGGGGTTCGGCGTCCACGGGGTCCTCCGTCAGGGAGCGGGCAGGCCGGCGGCCGGTCGGCGTGCGGGGAGCGCGGCATCCCCCGACGCCAGCAGCGCCCGGCACACGTCGGCCAGGTCCGCGATCCCGAGCACCCGGTCGCCACTGCAGACCACGAGCTGCACGACCCCGTGCGACAGCATGGCGCGGGCCGCCTCCCGGACGGGTAGGTCGGCCTGCACCCTCTGCGGTGGTCCGGGAACGACCTGGCGGACGCGGGTGGACTCGAGATCCCGTCCCTCGGCGACGGCGCGACTGATGTCGGTGGCACCGAGCAGGGCGATGGCGTCGCCGGCACGGTCGGCCGTGACGACGAGTGCACTGTCCCCGGACCGGTGCAGCAGGTACGCCGCGGCCGCCAGGTGCGCCTCCGCCTCCACCCACGTGGGCGGCTTCGTCAGCTCGCCGACCACCGGGCCGGCGGAGGTCCTGTCCCTCGACACGGCTGTCATCGGTGCACGTCCGGGGAACGGCGCAGCCAGTCCTCGAACCGGGTGCTGCCGAGCAGGGCGCCGTCCTCGGGGACGAGCGTGCGCTCACCCAGCTCCGCGTCGAAGTACCGCGCGTGGGGATCGGCCACCACGGGACGAGGGTCACCGACCGCGCGGAGTGCCTTCTCGACGAACTCGTCGAACCGGAACCGCTGGGGCCCCGCGACCTCGACGTGCTCCTTCGTCGGCGGGCCGACCGCGGTCCGTGCGACGGCGGTCGCCACGTCGTCGGCTGCCATCGGCTGGAAGAGGACCGGGGGGAGGTGGACGGTCCCGTCCACGGTGGCGCCGTCGGCGATGCCGGCGACGAACTCGAAGAACTGTGTCGCGTGGACGATGGACCACGGGATCGACGAGCTCTCGATCAACTCCTCCTGGGCGGCCTTGGCGCGGAAGTACCCGATCGCCGACGTGCGGCGCGTGCCCACCACCGACAGGGCCACGTGATGACCGACGCCGGCGTGGGCTTCGGCGGCCAGGAGGTTGCGGGTCGACGTGGTGAAGAAGGACAGCGCCGCGGCGTCGTCGAAGGAGGGGGAGTTCGATACGTCGACGACCACCGATGCGCCGCCGAGGACCTCGTCGAGTCCCTGCCCCGACAGGGTGTCGACGCCCGTGGCCGGGGAGGCAGCGACCGTCTCGTGGCCCTGCTCGGTCAGGCTCGCGACGACCTTGGACCCGATGAGTCCGGTCCCGCCGATGACGACGATCCTCATGGTGGACCTCCGGAACGCAGTGGGTGTCGTGTGCGGGTCGACCCTCCTCGCGGGACCACGGTGATCGCGCCCGTCAGCACCCCCGGGAGGACACGGGGCTCACGCGCGGCCACGCCGTTCCGAACCTGGCCCGAGCCCCCCTGTACGGCGAGTGGCCCCGGCGCGAGGGACGACGTGTCGAGGCCCGTGACCACCTCCGCTCGGCCCACCACGGCTCACCGCTCAGGAGGCGCAGGTCGCCCGCCTGGCGCGCGCCGGGCTCACGAACCCGGTGATCGGCGCCCAGCCGTACCCGAACGCACGCACCCTCGAACGGCACCTGCGCAGGGTGTTCGTGGAGCTGGGCATCAGCTCGCGCAGGGACCTCCGGCGAGTGCTCCCCGAGGTCCCGCTGCGCGGCGCCGGTGCTCGGCCTCGGCCCGATCCCGGATCCCGCACAGCATCCGCCGCATCATCGGGTAGTCCCCGACCTCCATCAGCAGCACCGTGACCCAGACCCACGGGCGCGACCACTCGTACACGGTCTGCAGACGGGTGACCAGCCTGGTCCGCCCGCCGGGGAGCGGCCGGAGGCGCCACGCGAACGTCCGGTTCGGCGTCCGCCACAGCAACCACTGCGGCGCCACGAAGCCGTCGACGCGGAACGCCGTCCGCTCCGAGGGTCTCGGCACCATCGCCAGCCACTGCCCGACGTGGATGTCCTGCAACTCGGGGACGATCACGCGGGCACTCGGTCGGGCGAAGTTGTCGAGCAGGTCGTCGGCGTAGAAGCCGCCGCGCCCGTAGCCCACCTGGACCAGCCAGGGCCACACCTCGTCGGGGGTGGCCGAGATGGTGATGGCGCGGGTGCAGCGGTACTGGGCCCGGGGGAGCAGCTCGTCGCCCGGCATCGTCGCCGCGATCTCCTCCTCGGTGGCACCCCAGGTGCGGTGCCAGTGCCGCAGCAGCGGGGCGGCGAGGAACCGGGGCACGTCCGCGAGGACGTCAGCGACCTGGCGCGCCAGGACCGCCGGCGTGATCGGGGGCAGCCGGTGACCTGCAGGTGCGCCCGGCCCGGTCCGGCCCACCAGCCCTGGGCCGGACGTCGTCGTCCTCACGGCTTCCTCCCCTGTCGCGCGATGGGGTCGGCGCGCCCCGTCGTGATCGTCGGCCTGCGGCCGGCCGCGGAGAACGAGGAAGTGCAGTTCCGCGTGACTCCTTCGTGGTGCCCGGGGACGGCCGAGCCGACTCTCGACGAGCGGTCGTGCTCGTGGCCCGGTGAGAGGCCTCGCAGCCGCGGCGGCACGGTCGATCGCCGCGGCGACGAGGAACTGCACTCCTGCGTGTGTCCCTCGTGGTGGTGCAGGGCGGGTGTGTCGACCCTGGACGGCGACCCACCGACGGACGAGCCCTCCAGGAGTGCCTCTGATGGACCTCAGCCGTGTGCCGGTCACCCGCCAGCACGTTCTGGACCTCCTGCCGATCCTGAACCTGAGTCCGGAGCAGGAAGCGCAGTTGCTCGCCCTCCACTACCCCGTCGACTTCCGCGTCGCCGCCGCCGCCTTCGCGTCCGTCGGCATCGGCATGGACACGCTCACCGACCGGATGGGTGGGAGCCCCTGACCGACGGCAGGTCTGCCGGGGCCACCCGCTCATCGGCTTCCTGCGGGCCGGGGCCCGCGCGGTGTCCGGGTCGGATGACCACGACCGTCCCCAGCACGGTGACGGACGGTTGGGGCCCCAACGCTTGGGCCGCCACGGCTCCTACGCTGAGGGGGTGACGACCAGCCCGATGCCCCAGGCCCCGCTCGGGCCCGAGGACGTGCTCGCTCTGGACCGGCAGGTGTGCTTCGCGCTGTCGGTGGCCGCCCGCAACGTGGTCGCCGTCTACCGCCCGGTGCTCGAGCCCCTGGGGCTCACCCACCCGCAGTACCTGGTGATGCTGGCGCTGTGGCAGCACGGGACGCTCTCGGTCAAGGAGCTCTCCGGCCTGCTGCAGCTGGACCCGGGCACGCTCTCACCGCTGCTCAAGCGACTGGAGGCGGCCGGGCTGCTGCGCCGGGAGCGGGACCCGAGGGACCAGCGCAACCTCGCCCTGGCGCTGACCGAGAAGGGCGCGGCGCTACGGGAGCAGGCCGAGAAGATCCCCGCCGGCATCGTCGAGCGCCTGGGCATGCCGGTGGAGCAGCTGATGGACCTGCACGCGGCCCTCACCCAGGTGATCGCGGCCTCCCAGCAGGCCCTCACGCACTCCGGGGCGGACGAGGGGGCCGGGCCGGAGGCCACGGTCGCCTGACGGTGCTCCGCTGCCGGCGTCCGCTGTGAGGCCGCGCACATTTGGTGCCCCAACCATTGGGGCACCAGGCGTCGTGGCACCATGAGGGGGTGACCGTCGTCGGGCAGGAGCACCCAGGGGCCATGGCAGAGCCGGCAGAGCACGACACCCCCGAGCCGGTCGTCCGGCCCGCTGCGCACCGCTGGCTGTGGTACGCCATCGGTGGCCGGCTGCCCGCGCGGCACCGTGGCTGGGTGCTGTTCGACACCACCACCGGCACGTGGTGGGCGCGGCACATCGCCCGCATGCTCGTGCAGATGTCGATCCCGATCGCGCTGATCATGGTCTTCCTGCCGGCTCCCCTGGGGTTGCGCGCGGCGGTCGCCGGCGGCGGCATCTTCCTCGGCCTCATCTACTCGCTGGCCTACATGCCCGAGACCACCGAGAACCGGGTCGTGAAGGCCGGGTACCCGGCGGGCACCGCCACCGCTCGTCGTGAGGAGGCGGCCCACCGGCGCGACCTGCGGGACAGCGAGCGCCGCCGGGCCGCCAACGCCCGGCGCGCCGCCCGCTACCGCGACCGCAGGGGCCGCTGACCGGCGTGGCCGGCGCCCCCGGAGCTCGTGCCCACGGTCGTCGTCCGGACCCCGGCGATCCGAGGGCGGGGCCGGCATGCCAGGCGCTCCACGGGGGTAGCGTCTCCTCGTGTGGGGCGTGGACGGCGCCACGGCCGGCCCCGAGTGGGACGGCCACCTGATGCTGCTGCACGAGTCCGCCGCCGAGCGGCAGGCCGGGGTGGCCGCGTGGGTGCAGCGGGGCCTCGACCTGGGCGAGAAGGTCCTCTACGCCGAGGGTCCCGAGGAGCGGGAGGGCTCCCTGATGGTGGCTCTCGAGGACCACGGGGTGGACGCCGCCACCGCTCTCGGTGAAGGACGCCTCACGCTGCTGCCGCTGGCCGACTTCTACCCCACGGACGGACAGCGGCTGGTCGTCGACCGCGCCCTGGCCGAGGGGTTCCCGGCGGTGCGCATGTCGGTCGGCGCCCTCGGCGCGGTGACCATCCTCTCGTCGGGGCACCACCTCACCGTGGAGCGGCGGTTGGAGGAGCTGGTCCGCAGCCTCCCGGTGTCCGCGCTGTGCCAGTACGAGCGCAGCGCCACCCGAGGGCCGGCACTCCGCGACGCCGTCGACGTGCACGTGCCGGGGATCCGCGAGGCGTGCTTCAGCACCGGCGCCGACGAGCGTGGCCTGGTCCTGCGGGGGGAGGTCGACGCCAGCAACGCCGAGGTCCTCGAGGCCGCCGTGACCGCGTTCACCGACGTCCCGCCGTGTGTGCTGTCCCTCGACCTCGCGGAGCTGACCTTCGTGGACGTCGCGGCCTGCCGGGCACTCGCGCGCGGGAGCTGCGACTTCCGGGCGCGCTGCGGGGAGCTCCTGCTCGTCGCGCCCCCACCCCCGGTCGAGCGGACGCTGCGGCTGCTCGGCCTGAGCGACCTGCCGGGGTTCCAGTTGATCGGGGAGAACCCGTGAGCCCAGGGACGCGTCAGGGGTACCGGCACGCCGCGCTCCTCTTCCGCTCGGACGCGCAGTTCGTGGCCCGGGCCCTGCCCTTCCTCGAGGCGGGCCTGTCCGCGGGGGAGGCCGGCCTCGTCGTGTGCGACGAGGCGCACAACGCCCTGCTGGCTCGAGCGCTGCCCGACGACGCGAACGTGCTGGTCCTCCCTCGCGACGCCGTCTACACCCGCGCAGCCCACGTCGGCGTGACCTACGAACGGCTGGTGCACCGCCTCCTCGCCGAGGGTGCCCGCGGGGCGCGGCTGGTCAGCGAGCCCGCCTACGGCAGCGCGCCGGGGGCGTGGGAGACGTGGGCGGACTTCGAGTCCGTCTCCAACGTCACCCTCTCGGCGCTCCGGCTGTCCAGCGTCTGCGGGTACGACGTCCGGGGGCTGTCCGCGTCGATGGTGCGCGACGTCCAGCGCGCCCACCCCCACCTGCTCACCGGGGACGGCCCCGTCCCCAGCGGTGCCTACGTGCCGCCGGCCGACCTCCTCGGCACCACCCCTCCGCGGCCGGACCCGCTGGAGGCCACGCCCCCCGCCCTCGACCTGGAGGGCATCGCCGATCGGGCCGGCGTGGTCCGGGCACGGGGCCGGGTGCGCGCCGTGGTCGATGCGGCCTGTCCGGACACCCGGGTCGGCGAGGAGTTCGTCGGTGCGGTGGCCGAGGTGGTCACCAACGCGTTCCACTACGGCGGGCCACCCGTGCACGTCCGGGTGTGGACCGCGCCGTCGCGGCTGCTGTGCACGGTGACCGACCAGGGGCCGGGGGCGGACCTGCT
Source organism: Geodermatophilus sp. (assembly GCA_035474935.1). GTDB lineage: Bacteria > Actinomycetota > Actinomycetes > Mycobacteriales > Geodermatophilaceae > Geodermatophilus. The sequence goes on from DATIMX010000236.1 coordinate 14,461, forward strand.
GTTCGCCGGGTACAGCCGCGGGGGCATCGACGTGGAGCCGACCGGAGCGGGACTGTGGCTGGCCCGGCAGACCTGCGACCGGCTCGACGCCTACCCCACGCCGGGCGGGTTCACCGTGCGCCTCAGCTCCGCGGTGCCCGCGGTCGCCCGGGGCGGGACGGGACCACGGGCAGGGGACGGCGCTCCGGGGTACGCCGCCCGAGCGGCGCCCCGGCAGGCCGCGGAGCTCCTCGACCCGGTGGAGTAGCGCGGGAGGCGCCATGACGGCCGACATCAGTCTCCGGGACCCCTTCACGGTGCCGGGCCGGTTCTGGCACCGGCTCGACGACGGTCGCGTGCAGTGCGACGTCTGCCCACGGGAGTGCCGGCTGCACGAGGGGCAGCGGGGCCTGTGCTTCGTGCGCGGCCGCGTCGACGACCAGGTCGTGCTGACCTCCTACGGGCGCTCGAGCGGGTTCTGCGTGGACCCCATCGAGAAGAAGCCGCTCAACCACTTCCTGCCGGGCAGCGCGGTGCTGTCCTTCGGCACCGCGGGGTGCAACCTGTCCTGCCGGTTCTGCCAGAACTGGGACATCTCCAAGTCGCGGGAGATCGAGCGGCTCTCCGACGCCGCCGGCCCGGAGGACATCGCCGCGGCCGCCCAGCGGCTGGGCTGCCGCAGCGTCGCGATGACGTACAACGACCCGACGATCTTCCTCGAGTACGCGGTGGACGTCGCCGACGCCTGCCGGGCACGGGGGGTCAGGTCCGTCCTGGTCACCGCCGGCTACGTGGGCGACGACGCACGACGGGAGCTGTACGCGCACGTCGACGCGGCGAACGTGGACCTCAAGGCGTTCACCGACGACTTCTACCGGCGGGTGTCGGCCGCCCGCCTGCAGCCGGTGCTCGACACCCTGGTGTACCTGCGGCACGAGACCGACGTGTGGTTCGAGATCACCACGCTGCTCATCCCGGGGCACAACGACTCCGACGCTGAGATCGGCGCCGAGTGCGGGTGGATCGCCGAGAACCTGGGACCCGACGTCCCGCTGCACTTCACCGCCTTCCACCCGGACTACAAGATGCGCGACGTCCCGCCCACCCCGCCGGCGACGCTGACCCGCGCGCGGCGGATCGCCCAGGACCAGGGGCTGCGCTTCGTCTACACGGGCAACGTGCACGACGCCGAGGGGGGCCGCACCACGTGCCCAGCGTGCGGTGAGGTCCTCGTGGAGCGGGACTGGTACGTCATCGGGCGCTACCGGCTCACCGACGACGGGCGCTGCGCCTCCTGCGGTGCCGCCGTCCCCGGCCGCTACGACGGGCCGGTCGGCCGGTGGGGGGCGCGCCGGCTGCCGGTGTCCGTGGCCGGGGGCTGATCGGTGCGCGTGCGCCCGCCCGCGGTCGCCGGCCGGTTCTACCCGGCTGACCCGGCGGGCCTGCGCGACCTGGTGGACCGGCTGCTCGGCGAGGTCCGGGACCGGCCGCCGCCGGTCCACCCCGCTGCCCTGGTCGCGCCGCACGCCGGGTACCGGTACTCGGGCGCGGTGGCCGCGACCGCGTACGCGCGGCTACCGGACGCCGTGCCCCGGGTCGTGCTGCTCGGACCGGCGCACCTCTGGCCGCTGGACGGGATGGCCGTGCCGGCCGTGGACGCCCTCGCCACACCGCTGGGCACCGTGGCGGTCGACGACGACGCCCGGACGGCGGCCACCGCACTGCCCGGCGTGGTGGTGGACGACCGTCCCCACGACGGCGAGCACTCCCTGGAGACGCAGCTGCCGTTCCTCCAGCGGGTCCTCGGCCCCGACGTGGCGGTGCTGCCGGTGCTGGTCGGCCGCACGCGGCCCGAGTCCGTGTCGGCTCTCCTCACCGTCCTGCTGGCGGTCGACGGCGCTGTCGCCGTCGTCTCCACCGATCTCAGCCACCACCTCGACGAGCGCTCGGCCCGCGAACGGGACCGGCGCACCGCCGGGGCGGTCCTGGCCCGCGACACCGGCGCCGTGGGACCGGACGACGCCTGTGGCCACCACCCCCTGCGCGGGCTGCTGCACCACGCCGCCGAGCGCTGCTGGACGGTCGAGCTGCTCCGGCTGGCCACGTCGGCGGACAGCGGAGCGGGGCGCGCCCGCGTCGTCGGCTACGGCGCGTTCGTCCTGCACGGAGCGGCAGGGGGACGGAGCTGCTGAGGAGATGACCTGTTCGTGCGGCCGGCGCCTTCGTGATCGCTCACGCGATGAGCGAGGCGACTCCCGCCCGGGCTCCGACGAAGTGGCCCGGACGGCGCTGCAGGCGGGTCCGCGGCGACTGGTTGGCGTATCCGGCGGGCAACGTGGCGCACGCGATCGCGCCGGCCGCAGGGGCCGAGCGGGCGGCCACCGGCCCGGACAGGTGCACGTAGCGGATGTGGTCCGAGGGGTCGTACGTGTTCATCAGGGGCTCCGTGGTCGCCGTTCGCTCGAGAACAGGAGCCGCGGGCACGCCTGCCTGATACACCGGGTCAGCCTCTCCGGGCACGGGCGGGAGCCCCGTCCGAGAGGGGGACAGCCCTCAGGCGAGGGGGCGCCCACGCGGAGCCCGCAGGTGCACATCCCGTGAGCCGCATCGGCGTGGCCCGCCGTCTCCCACCAGGGTGTCCGGTCGGCGCGGCAGTGCCGCACAGATCGCTGGTGACTACGGGGGCAGGCGTCCGCAGACTCAGGGCATCGCCCGTCCGACCCGAAGCCATGAGGAGCGTGGGATGACCACCTCGATCGAGCAGCCCCCCGCCGGTGTGCCGGACGCGACGGCAGCCCGCGCCGCGGACCACCTGTGGATGCACTTCGCCCGCCAGGGCCGCCACCCGGAGATCCCCATCCCGGTCGTCACCCGCGGGGAGGGCGCCTACATCTGGGACAACCGGGGACGGAAGATCCTCGACGGCCTGTCCGGGCTCTTCGTCGTCCAGGTCGGGCACGGGCGCCGGGAGCTGGCCGAGGTGGCCGCGAAGCAGGCCGCCGAGCTGGCGTACTTCCCGGTGTGGGGCTACACCACGCCGGTGCAGGCCGAGCTGGCCGAGCGGGTCGCCGACCTCGCGCCCGGCGACCTGAACCGGGTCTTCTTCACCACCGGCGGGGGAGAGGCGGTGGAGTCGGCGTGGAAGGCCGCGAAGCAGTACTTCAAGCTGGTCGGCAAGCCGCAGAAGCACAAGGTGATCAGCCGGGCGGTGGCGTATCACGGCACGCCCCACGGCGCCCTGGCCATCACCGGGCTGCCCGCCATGAAGAAGGACTTCGAGCCGCTGGCTCCCGGGGGCTTCCGGGTGCCGAACACCAACCTCTACCGCCACCCCGAGTTCGCCGAGGACCCCAAGGCCTTCGGCCGCTGGGCCGCCGACCGGATCGAGGAGGCCATCCTCTTCGAGGGCGCCGACACCGTGGCCGCGGTGTTCCTCGAGCCGGTGCAGAACTCCGGCGGCTGCCTCGTGCCACCGCCGGGCTACTTCGAGCGGGTCCGCGAGATCTGCGACCGGCACGACGTGCTGCTGGTGTCCGACGAGGTCATCTGCGCGTTCGGCCGGCACGGTGCGACGTTCGCCTGCGAGAAGTTCGGCTACACCCCCGACCTGATCACCTGTGCCAAGGGGATGAGCTCCGGCTACGGCCCGATCGGCGCGATGATCGCCTCGGAGAAGGTCATCGAGCCCTTCCTGCGCCCGAACGTGGCGTTCCCGCACGGCTACACGTTCGGCGGCCACCCGGTAGCGGCGGCGGTCTCGCTGGCCAACCTCGACCTCATGGAGAGCGAGGGGCTCAACCAGCGGGTGCTGGACAACGAGGCGGCGCTGGGTGCCACCCTGCGCAAGCTGCTGGACCTGCCGATCGTGGGTGACGTCCGCGGCGACGGCTACTTCTGGGCCGTCGAGCTGGTCAAGGACAAGGCCACCCGGGAGACGTTCGGCGCCGCGGAGCGGGACCGACTCGTCCGCGGCTTCCTGCCCGGCGCGCTGTTCGACAACGGCCTGTACTGCCGGCCCGACGACCGCGGCGACGTGGTCGTCCAGGTCGCGCCGCCGCTCATCTGCGGCCAGGCGGAGTTCGACGAGATGGAGCAGATCCTGCGGCAGACGCTGACCGAGGCCCAGAACCTGCTCTGAGAAAGGACCCCGTCCTCCCCACCCCTCGCAGGCTCGCGGCGGGACCCTGCACGGAGGCCGCCCGTCCCCCCATCCCTCGCAGGCTCGGGGCGGGACCCGGGACGGGGCCACCCGTCCCACCGCAGCCACCCCCGCACCCGCGGTCGTGGCCCGAGACAACCGCTCCGGTGCGACCGCACCGGTCCCGACCGCAGGAGACACGCCATGAGCACGCTCGTCGTGGGAGTACCGAGCGAGATCAAGGACAACGAGAGGCGGGTGGCACTCACCCC
>DATIMX010000237.1:0-3401 GCA_035474935.1 Geodermatophilus sp.
CCAAGCCGTTCACCGAGCTGGCCGGCTCGGCGATGCACACCCACCTGTCGCTGTTCGAGGGCGACCGCAACGCCTTCCACGACCCGGCCGACCCGATGCGGCTGTCGGCCACCGGCAAGCAGTTCATCGCCGGGCTGCTCACCCATGCCAAGGAGTACACCGCCGTCACCAACCAGACGGTCAACTCCTACCGGCGGCTGCTGGCCGGCACCGAGGCGCCGACCGCGGCCACCTGGGGCCGGGCCAACCGCTCGGCGCTGGTGCGGCTGCCCTCGTACAAGCCGAACAAGGGCCAGTCGGCGCGGGTGGAGGTCCGCTCGCCGGACTCCGCGTGCAACCCCTACCTGACCTTCGCGGTCCTGCTGGCCGCCGGGCTGCGCGGCATCGAGAAGGGCTACGAGCTGCCGCCGGAGGCCGAGGACGACGTCTGGTCGCTCACCGACACCGAGCGCCGCGCCGCCGGCTACGAGGACCTCCCGGTGTCCCTGGGGGAGGCCCTCACCGCGATGCAGGGCAGCGAGCTGGTCGCCGAGACCCTCGGCGAGCACGTGTTCGAGTTCTTCCTGCGCAACAAGTGGGCCGAGTTCAACGCCTACCGGCAGAACGTGACCCCGTGGGAGCTCAAGCGCTACCTACCCGGCCTCTGAACGAGGACCTCGTCGCCCCCCGCACCTCGCAGGCTCGGTAGAAGGACCCCCTGCCCCCCACCACTCGCACGCTCGCGGCGGGACCCTGCAGGGGGCCGGGGCCGGTGCGCGGCGGGAACTAGGCTCGGCGCGTGGCCCGCCTGCTCGTCGTCGTCCCCTCCGAGACCGATCCGCCGGCCCGGCTCGGCGCCTGGCTGGCGCAGGCCGGACTGGAGCTCGACGAGCGCCGGCCCAGCGCCGGCGACGACCTCCCGGAGACCCTCGACGGGTTCGACGGGCTGCTCGTCCTCGGCGGCCCGCAGTCGGCGACGGACGACGAGCAGACCAGCCCCGAGCTGGTCGGTGTCCGCCGCCTGCTGGCCGAGGCGCTGGCCGGCGACGTCCCGACCCTGGCCGTGTGCCTGGGCGCCCAGCTGCTCGCCCAGGTCGGCGGCGGCCGCGTGCGGGAGGGGGCCGACGGCCCCGAGGTCGGCGCCACCCTCGTCGCCAAGCGGGACGCCGCCGACGCCGACCCCCTGTTCCGGCCCCTGCCGCTCAGCCCCGACGTGATCCAGTTCCACCACGACGAGATCGCCGAGCTGCCGCGCGGGGCCACCCTGCTGGCCAGCAACCCGTTCTACGCCCACCAGGCATTCCGGGTGGGCCGGCACGTCTACGGCCTGCAGTTCCACATCGAGACGACCCCCGAGATCGTCGCGCAGTGGGCCGAGCAGGACACCGTCGGCGTGGCCGCCAGCGGGCTGGACCGCGAGACGATCTGCGCCCGCGCCGCCGCGGTGCACCCGGACCTCGAGGAGGCGTGGGCGCCGTTCGCCGGCCGCTTCGCCGACCTCGTCCGCAGCCGCGCCACGGCCGGGGCGGGGACGGCGTGACCGCCAGCAGCGCACCGGAGATCCCGCGCCGGGCCGTCGTCCGGCTGGTGCGCTTCGGCTTCCTCGACGGCGAGCGGGCTGCCCGCCTGCTGTCCGAGCCGGCGATGGGGCTGTGGGACCTCGAGCGCAACGAGCCCGCCGACCCCGAGGCCGGCCCGGTCGTCTCCGCGCTGGCCCGCACCGGCGACCCCGACCTCGCCGTCCGCTCGCTGCGCCGCCTGATCGAGTCGCTGGACCGGGCCGACCCCACCGGCAGCTCGGCCGCCGCGCTGCTGGCCCGGCTGCGCGGCTCGGCAATGCTGCGCGCCCGGTTGCTGAGCGTGCTGGGTGCCAGCTCGGGCCTGGCCGACCACCTGGCCGCCCACCCCGGTGACTGGACCGTCCTCGACGGGGACGGCGACGGCATGTCCCGGGGCCCGACCCGGCCCACGCCCCAGGCGCTGGAGCGGCAGATGCTCGTCGCGGTCGGCGCCGACCCCGACGACCCGCCGTGGGGCGTGCGGCTGGGGAAGGCCGCGCCGGACGCGAGCCCGCAGCGGGTCGCCGACCTGCGGCTGGCCTACCGGCGGGCGGTGCTCTCCGTCGCCGGCCGCGACCTCGGCGAGGGCCTGGCCGCCGAGGACGTCGCGGCCGAGCTCGCCGACATCGCCGCCGCGGTGCTGACCGCCGGGCTGGCCGTCGCCGTCGCCGAACAGCCCGCCGACGCCGCCGCCTGCCGGCTGGCGGTCGTCGCGCTGGGCAAGACCGGTGGCCGGGAGCTCAACTACGTCAGCGACGTCGACGTGGTCTTCGTGGCCGAGCCGGTCGGCCCCTCGGGGCAGGCGGGTGAGGAGCTCGACGCCGGCCCGGCGGTCAGGAGCGCGACCCGCGTCGCCACGGCGCTCATGCGGGTCTGCCGCGAGGCGGCCTGGGAGGTCGACGCCGCGCTGCGGCCCGAGGGCAAGGCCGGCGCGCTGGTGCGCACGCTGGCCAACCACGCGGCCTACTACCGCAGCTGGGCCAGCACGTGGGAGTTCCAGGCGCTGCTGAAGATGCGCCCGGTCGCCGGCGACCCCGACCTCGGCCGGGCCTACGTCGAGGGGCTGTTCCCGATGGTGTGGCAGGCGGGGGAGCGCCCCGGCTTCGTCGCCGAGGTGCAGGCGATGCGCCGCCGGGTGCTGGAGAACATCCCGCCGGCGCAGGTCGAGCGCGAGCTCAAGCTGGGCCGCGGCGGGCTGCGCGACGTCGAGTTCGCCGTCCAGCTGCTGCAGCTGGTGCACGGGCGGGCCGACGTGCGGCTGCGGGTCGGCGGCACGCTGCCGGCACTGCACGCGCTGCGGGCCGGCGGCTACGTCGGCCGCGAGGACGCCGACACCCTCATCGCCTCCTACCGGTTCCTGCGCACCGTCGAGCACCGGCTGCAGCTGCTCCGGCTGCGCCGCACCCACCTGCTGCCCACGGACGAGCAGCAGCTGCGCTGGCTGGCCCGGTCGCTGGGGTACAAGCCCGACCACCGCGGGGACGCCGTCGCCGTCCTCGACGCCGAGCTGTCGCTGCACACCCGCGAGGTGCGCCGGCTGCACGAGAAGCTCTTCTACCGGCCGCTGCTCTCGGCCGTGGCCAAGGTGCCGCCGGAGGCCGCGCAGCTGGGGTCGAAGGCAGCCGGCGACTGGCTGCGCGCGCTGGGCTTCGCCGACCCCGACGGCGCGTTGCGGCACATGGCCGCCCTCACCGGCGGGGTGTCGCGGTCGGCGTCGATGCAGAAGTACCTGCTGCCCGTGGTGCTGCAGACCCTCGCCGACTGCGCCGACCCCGACGCCGGGCTGCTGGCCTACCGCAAGGTCAGCGAGGCGCTCGGCGGCAACCAGTGGTACCTGCGGCTGCTGCGCGACGAGGGCCAGGT
>DATIMX010000238.1:0-2038 GCA_035474935.1 Geodermatophilus sp.
CGGCGGGATTCCCGGGTGTGGCCTCGCACTAGAGTCGCCTGGTGGCAGGCACGGGAACCCCGGCGACGGCGCTGCTCGCGAAGCAGAAGGTCGGGCACCGGGTGCACACCTACACCCACCGCGGCGGGCAGGCCTACGGCCAGGAGGCCGCCGACCAGCTCGGCCTCGAGCCCGCGCGGGTGTTCAAGACCCTCGTCGCGGAGGTCGACGGCACGCTGACCGTCGGGATCGTCCCGGTGTCCGCGACGCTGGACCTGAAGGCACTGGCCGCGGCGGTCGGGGGCAAGCGGGCGCGGATGGCCGACATCGCCGCGGCCCAGCGGGCCACCGGCTACGTCGCGGGCGGCATCTCGCCGCTCGGGCAGCGCAAGAGGCTGCGGACCGTGATCGACTCCTCGGCCCAGGACCTCGCGACGATGTTCTGCAGCGGCGGCCGCCGCGGGCTGGAGGTCGAGCTCGCCCCTGCCGATCTCGCCCGTCTGACCGGCGCGGTGTTCGCCCCGATCGCCGGCTGACGACCCATTCTGAGTACACCTCAGCGACACGACCCGGTCTGATGAGGGTTCGTGCTTCCGGGATCCGTGCTCCGGGCCCGATCATGAGCGGCGTGGCCGACACCCTCGCTGAGCGGGCCCGCACGCTGATCCAGACGTGGGGCACCCGCGGGACGGCGCCGCGGCCTCTCCCGCCGGACCTCGTCCGCGCCGTCTACCAGCTGTGGCTGGTCGCGTTCGCCCTCAAGGTGCTCGGGGCGTCGTGGGACATGTCGTGGCACTTCACATGGCTCCGCGACGACCTCGCGCCCCCGCACCTCCTCAACTCGGCGGGCACGGCGATCGTCGTCGCCCTGGTGATCGCGCACGGCTGGACGGGGCGGGCGGTGGACCGCCCGGCGCTGCGGCTGCAGCAGGTCGGGCTCGGGATCTTCCTCGTGGCGATCCCGCTGGACGTGGTCAACCACCGGATCAACGGTCTGGACCTCACGGCGTGGAGCCCGACGCACGCACTGCTCTACCTCGGTTCAGCGCTGATCCTGGCCGGGGTCGTCCGCGGGTGGTGGCTCTTCGGCTCGGGCCGGGCCCGGTTGCCGGTGCTGGTGGTGCTGTGGATGCTCGCGCTGGAATGCGTCTGGTTCCCGGCACAGCAGCAGGAGTACGGCGTGCTCGCCGTCGCCGCCTGGGACCGCGGGATCCCTGAGGCCGAACCGATCCTGCTGCAGTTCGCCGCCGACCAGATCGGCAGGCCGGTCGACCGCGCGGCCGTGCTGCACTTCGCCCTGCCGACGGGGGCGTGGGTCTACCCGGTGTGGCTGCTGGCCGCGGCAGGCCTCGTGCTCGTGCTGGCCCGGTGGATGATCGGCAGGCCGTGGGCGGCGACGGTGGTGGCAGGCGGGTACGTGGCGTACCGCTGCGTGACGGGGGCGCTGCTCGACGGGATCGGCTTCCCGGGGTCCGCGGTGCCGTTCGTGCTGCTGGCCCTCGGGATGGCGATCGACGCGGCCTTCCGGGCGCCGCTGCCCGAGTGGCTGCGGCCGCTGCTCGGCGCGCTCCTGGCCGGGGCGGCGGTGACGGGGACGATGGTGCTGCAGCACGAGTGGCTGGCCCTGCCGCCGATCGGGCCGATCGGGCTGGTCACCGGCACGCTGCTGCTGGCAGCGCTGTGGATCGCCACGGTGCTCGGGGTGCGCACGCGGGCCTTCGCCCGGTGGGCCCGGCCCCACTGAGCGGGGTCAGGTCGGCAGGACGGTGGGGAGCCACGCCGTGACGGCGGCGGCGATGCCCGGGAGGTCGGACTTCAGCGCGTGGTCGCCGGCGAGGAGCACGACCTCGCGGCCGGGTGCGGGCTCCGGGCGGCCGAACGCGTCGCGCTCGCCCTGCACCACCAGCACCGGGACCGCCGGCTCCGCGAGCTCGGCCAGGCGGTCCTTCTCCGGCCGCCCCGGCGGATGCACCGGGAAGGCCAGGCACAGCACCGCGACGGCGCCCACCGCCGACGCGGTCCGGCACGCCACGCGGGCGCCGGAACTGCGGCCGCCGAC
>DATIMX010000239.1:0-5974 GCA_035474935.1 Geodermatophilus sp.
GCCAGCTCCGCCCGCGGCCCGCCGACCTGCAGCGGCTGGCCGTTCATCGAGGGCGGCTCGGCCAGGCCCAGCGCGTCGAGCACGGTCGGGGCGACGTCGATGAGCTGGGTGTAGGGCGCCCGGCCGGTACTCGACGACGTCAGCCAGCCGGGGTCGGCGAAGCCCGGGCCGGACGCGATCCCGACGTGCAGCTGGGCGCGGCCGTCGTTGACCTCGGAGACGCCCTGCAGGAGCAGCAGCGTCTCCCCCGGCGCGGCGTCGGCGGCGGCGACCAGCCGGCCGACGGCGGCGTCGATCGAGGCCAGCGCGGCCGCCCGGGGCAGCGGCTCGGTGCCGGTGTCGCTGCCCTCCAGGTCCGGCTCACCGGCGTCGACGAGGTCGTCGAGCGACACCAGGGTCAGCGGGCAGCCGGTGAACAGCCCGCCCGGGTCGGGCGGGAGCGCGTCGTGCCGGGTGAGGGCCACGCCGGGGGCGGCGACCGCCAGGGCCGCCGCCCGGCCGACGACGGTGGCGCAGCCGACCGCCGTGCCGAGCGCGGCCGGCTCGGCTCCGAAGCGGGCCGTGCCGCGGTCGCCGGCGACCGCCGCGACGGCCGCCTGCGGATCGGCCAGGCCGATCGCGGCCAGCCGCTCCTGCAGCCCGCAGTGCGACAGCGCCGGGCTGGCCGGCGGCACCGGCGGGGTGGACTCCTGCGGCGCGGCGTCCGCCGGCCCACCCGGATCGGCGGGGGCCTCGCCGGGCAGCGGGTCGGTCGGCAGCGGCACCGGCGGGATCGACTCGTCCGGCGCGGGGAAGCGCGCGCGGTTGCCCGCCCCGAGGGTCGCCCAGCCGTCGAGCACGCAGCTGGTGGCACGCGCGGCCCGCACCGACACCGCGCCGATCGGGGAGCCCTCCGCCAGCGCCCACAGCGCCGGCGTCGCCTGCGGGTCGACGTCGTCCCACACCAGACCGGGGACGCCGACGACGACCACGCGGTCGGCGCTCGCCCCCTCGGCCGGAGCGGCGGCCGCGGGAGGGGCGAGGACCGGCACGGCGGTCAGCAGGACCGCGAGGACGGCGAGCAGCAGCGCCCCGAGCCGGCTCATCGCGGTGCGCCGAGCAGCTCGCGGTAGAGGGCGACCAGCTGGCGGGCGGTGGCGGCCTCGTCGGGCCAGGTCGCCGCCTGCCGGCTGCCGGCCTCGGCCAGCGCCCGGGCGCGCGCCGGGTCGCCGAGCAGGCCGGTGACCGCGTCGGCCAGCGCCGCGGCGTCGCCGACCGGCACCAGGGCCGCGCCGTCGCCGAGCAGCTCGGGCAGGCCGCCGGTGCGGGTGGCCACCAGCGGGGTGCCGGCGCGCAGCGCCTCCTGCGCGGTGAGCGAGCGGGCCTCCCACCGCGAGGGCAGGACGGCGAGATCGGCGGCGGCCAGCAGGTCGGCGACGTCGCCGCGCCGGCCGAGCAGCACCACCGGTAGCCGCTCGGCGGCGATGCGGGCGGCCAGCCCGTCGTGCAGCGGTCCGTCGCCGGCCACGGCGACCAGCGGGGGGTGCGGAGCGGTGGCCCACCGGGCGGCGGCGTCGAGCAGGACGTCGTAGCCCTTCTGCGGGTGCAGCCGCCCCACGGCGACCACCAGGGAGCGACCGTCGGCGACCCCGAGCTCGGCGCGCACCTCGGCAGCCGGCCGGGCCGGGGCCGGCAGCGGCGGGGCGGAGACGGGCGCGACCCGGACGTCGCGCGCACCCTGCCGCCAGGCGTTCTCGGCGAGGTCGCCGGACGCGGCGAGGACGACGTCGGCGCCGCGGATCGTGGCGCGCTCGGCCAGCCGCAGCACCCGGCGCAGCGCGCCCCCGCGTTCGGGCAGGGCGTTGTGCAGGGTGAGCACCAGCGGCCGGCCGCTGCGCCCGCGGGCGGCCGCGGCGACCAGGCCGGCGCGCAGGCCGTGGGCGTGCACCAGGTCGGCGTCGGCGGTGGCCCGGCGCAGCGCCGCGACGGCGCGGGCGTCGGCTCCCGGGGAGAGGCCCGCGGAGATCTCGACGGGCGTGAAGCCGGCGCCGGCCGCGGTGAAGCCGAACAGCCCCTCGGTCGCGGCCGGTCCGCACACCCGCACGTCGGCGCCGGCCGCGGCGAGGGCGGGCAGCACCGCGCGCACGTGCGTGCCCACCCCACCGGTGCTGGTGGCCAGGACCTCGGCCACCCGGCGGCCCTGCAGCGGGAGCCGCTCAGCCACCGTGCACCTCCTGGTGATCGCCTCGTTCCAGACCACGCACCGCCGCCAGCAGCGGGCGCCGCGCGGTTCCCATCATGACCGCCGCGGCGACGACCAGTGCGGCTGCCGCGGCGAGCACCCCGGCGCCGACGGTCGCGACGAGGCGGCCCTGCGGGACCGGATCGGCGCCGAGCGCGCCGGCGACGGCCAGCCCCGCGGCGGCGGCGAGCGCGGCGGCGAGCAGCGCGGGCAGCCCGGTCCGCACCACGCCGGCGAGCCCGGCCGGACCCACGACCCGCGCGACGACGGCGAGCAGTGCCAGCCCGGCCACGGTGACCCCGGCGCTGTGCCCCGCGGCCAGGGCGACGCCGCGGTCGGCCGCGGGCAGCACCGCGGCGAGGACGACGTCCGCCGCCACCGCGAGCAGCCAGCCGCCCAGCACGCACGCCGTCGGTGCCCGCCACAGGCCCCGGGCGTAGAGCGCGCGGGAGAGCACCGCCACCAGCCCGTAGCCGAGCAGCCCCGGGGCGAAGGCGACGATGGTGTCGCGCAGCGCGCCGACCACGTCGGCCTGCTCCCCGGCGAGGAACACCCCCGCCATCGGCCCCGCGATCGCGACCAGCACCGCCGCGGCGACGGTCGAGGCGACGACGACGAGGGCGGTCACCGGGGCCAGCGCCCGGCGGAACCCGGCCTCGTCGCCGGTCCCGGCCCGCTCGGCCAGCCCCGGGTAGGCCGAGGTGGCCAGCGGCACCGCCAGCGCGGCCCACGGCACGAGGAACACCGTCAGCCCGGCGATGTAGACCACCTGGGTGCCGTCGGGCGCGCCGGCGTTGGCCAGCCGGATCGCCACCGCGGCCAGCAGCTGCTGCCCGGCGAGGGTGAGCACACCGGCCACGGCCAGCCGGCGCACCCGCGGCGCGGCGCCCACGGGGAAGCGCAGCGCCGGCCGCAACCCGAGGCGCAGCCGCCGCATCGGCAGCAGCAGGGACAGCGACAGCGCGGCCACGCCGAGCGTCGTCCCGACCGACAGCACCAGCTCGGCGGGAGTGCTCAGCCCCTCCGCCGTCCGGTTGCCGCCGATCGCGGCGAAGGTCAGGTAGGCGCCGGCGACGACCACGCTCGACAGCAGCGGCGCGAGCGCGGGCGCGGCGAAGCGGCGGTGCGCCTGCAGCACGCCGGTGAGCACGATCCCGATGCCGTACAGCACGACCTGGGGGGCGAACACGACGAGGAAGCGGGCGGCGAGGTCGACCTGCACCGGGTCGGCCGAGCCCAGCAGCAGCCGGGCGACCGGCTCGGCGCCCACCGCGAGCAGCACGGCCAGCGGGGTGAGCACCAGCAGGCTCCAGCCGAGCAGCGCCGAGGCGGTGCGCCGCACCTGCTCGCGGTCGCCGGTGGCGATGCCGCCGGCCAGCATCGGGACGACGAGGCTCGCCAGCGCACCGCCGGCGACCACCTCGAAGACGATGTTGGGGACGTTGTTCGCCGCCAGGTAGGTGTCACCGGTGCTGCCGGCGCCGACGGCGTTGGTGAACACCAGGGTGCGGCCGAACCCGGCGAGCCGGGCCAGCACGGTGAGGACGGCGATCAGCGCGGCGGCGCCGGCGACCCCCCGGACGACCTGCCGGGTCATGCCCCGCGGCGGCGGCCGAGCCGGTCCAGTCCCCGCAGGACGGGGGTGGCCTCGATGACCCGGGTGAAGCTCACCCGCTCGCTGGCCAGGGTGAGCCCGACGACCACCGCCAGCGCCCCGGCCCGCGCCGGGCGTGCCGGCACGGCGGCCAGCCGCAGCCCGAGCAGCGCGCCGACGGCGTTGGCGCCGCAGTCACCGAGCATGACCCGCTCGCCCAGGTCGGCCGGCAGCACGGCGAGGCTCGCGCCGAGCGGCCCGGCGACGAGCGAGCCCGACGGGCCGCCCAGCCCCGCGGCGGCGGCGAGCGCGGCGGCCTTGGCCGCGCGGCCGGGACGCAGGTCGAGGAGGTTGACCAGGTTGGCGGTGCCGGCGACCAGCCCGGCGGTGAGGACGGCGTCGACGACCGTGGTGAGGCGATGGAACGGCCCCGCTGCAGGTAGAAGGACCCCGTCCCCCCCTGGAAGGACCCTCCTGCCCCCCGCCACTCGCAAGCTCGCGGCGGGACCCTGCAGGAGGGCCGATCGAGGCTCGGGGCGGTGCCCTGGACGGGGCCGGCGGGGGGCAGCGGGGTCCTTCACCAGGAGGGCCGCGGCCGCGGCGGCGGCGCCGATGCCGGCGACCTTCACCGCGCCGGCAGACATCCGCCCGGCGCGCAACGCGCGCAGGTGCCCGGCCAGGCCCTTGTCCCGCGCCTGCTCGGGACGGGCGCCGACGAGGTCGTCGTAGCCGCCGACCAGCCCGGACACGCCGCCGACCAGCGCGGCGGCCGCGCGGGTGCCCGGAGCGGCGCCGGCCACCGCGGAGGCCGTCGCGGCCAGCGCCAGGGCGGGGCCGCCGAGCAGGGTCACCGGGCGGCCGGCGTAGTTGGTGCGCCGCCAGGGAGCCCCGGCGGGGCGCCCGTCGAGCGCGGCGGCACCGGCCAGGCCGAGCCGGGCGGCGGCGGCACCGGCGAGGGCGAGCAGCGCCCGGCGCCGCGCGCCACCGCCGGAGCTGCGGCGGGTCACGGGGTCGCGGCGGGGACCGGCGGCACCGGCTGGGTGTCCTCACCCGCGCCGTAGGCGCCCGACGTGCCCTGACCCTCCCGCCCGAGGGCGAGCACCGTGCTGATCCGGCCCGACGGCGACTCGACGTTGTCGACGGTCGAGACGGCCGCGGAGTTCTCCGGGTCCGAGCGGATGACGCCGACCAGGCCGGTGTCGCGGGCCGAGGCGGGGTCCCCGGCGACGACGGCGCCGGAGCCCGCGGCGTCGAGGGCCAGCGCCAGGTCCACGAGGGTGTCGGTGCGCTGCTCGGCGTCCTCCTCCGCCGGGGCGCCGGCGGTCAGCACCACCGCGAAGTCGGCCGGGGCGACCGACGGGGAGTCCTGCTCGAGCACGCCGAGGGCGCGCAGGCCCGCGAGCACGGAGGACAGGGCGGCGGTGTCCGGGGCGGCGGCGCCGGGCGCCGTCGGGCGCATGAGCACCTGGGCCAGCAGCGAGCCGACCAGCTGACCGGTGTCGTCGGTCTCGGGCAGCGTGACGCCGGTCGGCAGGCCCGGCCCGGTCACGTAGCTCTGCACCTCGGCGGCGGTGGCCGGGTCGCTGTACTCCGGCTGCAGGCGGATGGTGCCGGTCACCGTGCCGCCGGCCTGGCCGACCAGCGTGGCGACCTCCTCGACGGTCTCGGCCGGGACGTCGTCGCCGGTGGCGACGAGGACCACGCTGCGGCCGGTGAGGCTGCCGGCGACGAGGGTGGGGGCGACGGCGGCCTCGAAGGCGTCGCCGCTGTCGAGCTGGGCCTGCAGCTCCTGCGTCTGGGTCTCCAGCTCCCGTTTGTCCTCGGTGAGCGTGGCCACCTCGCCCGCGAGGTCGTCCAGGATCGGCGCGTTCAGCGCCGTGGTGCCGATGACGATGCCCAGCGCGACGGCCAGGAAGACCGCGATCAGCGAGACGAGGTGGTAGCGGAAGTCGATCACGAGAAGAGGTTCTCCAACCAGAACAGGAAGCTGTTCCACTGGTCGACCAGCAGGTCGAGGTAGACGCGGCCGGCCGCCGAGACGGCGAGGGCCGACCCGATGGCCACGAACGCGGCGAGCACCAGGACGACCAGCGTCAGGGTCGAGATGCGGCTGCGGTAGAGCCGGCTCACGCCCTTGGCGTCGACGAGCTTGCCGCCCA
>DATIMX010000240.1:0-3114 GCA_035474935.1 Geodermatophilus sp.
CACCAGCTGGGGGAGCGGGGCTGGACGGTGGTCTCCGGCGGCGCCTTCGGCATCGACGCGGCCGCCCACCGGGGCGCGCTGGCCGCGGACGCCCCGACGGTCGCGGTGCTGGCCTGCGGCGTCGACCGCGCCTACCCGGCCGCGCACGGGGCGCTGTTCCACCGCATCGCCGAGTCGGGGCTCCTGGTCAGCGAGTGGCCGCCCGGGGCCGCGCCGCTCAAGCACCGCTTCCTGGTCCGCAACCGGCTCATCGCGGCGCTGACCCAGGGCACCGTGGTCGTGGAGGCGGCGGCCCGGTCCGGTGCGCAGGCGACGGCGCGGCGGGCGCAGAAGCTGGGTCGGCAGGTGATGGTCGTGCCCGGCCCGGTCACCTCGGCCATGAGCGTGGGCTGCCACGAGCTGCTGCGCGATCCCGAGCTGGATGCGGTCCTGGTCGCCGATGCCGCGCACGTGGTGGAGACCGTCGGCCGGCTGGGGGAGGACCTCGCCGACCCGCCGGAGCGCCCCACCGGTCCCCGCGACGGGCTCTCCGACCTCGCCGTCCGCGTGCTCGACGCCTGTCCGGTCCGCAACGGCGTCAGCCCCGAGCGGCTGGCCCGGGTGGCCGGCTGCGACGTCCTCGACGTGCTGCGGGTGCTGCCCGTCCTCGAGCTCGCCGACCTCGTCGAGGGAACCGACGCCGGGTGGCGGCTGGCCCGGGCAGCACGCGCGGGGAAGGGGCGGCCGTGACGGCAGGGGAGGAGGCGGCATGACCTCGCGCGGCATCGGCGCTTCGGCTTGACCCCCGGCCGGGCCCGACCGACCGTTTCGGGGTGACTGCCCGCACCGCTGACGCGCGGGCCGCGCTGCCGCCGGCGCTGGCGGAGGTGCTGGCCGACTACGAGGAGCACCTGCGCTGGCAGCGCGACCTGTCCGCGCACACCCTCCGCGGCTACGTCGGCGACGCGGTCTGGCTGCTCGACCACCTGGTGCGGCGCGGGGGCACGCGCATCGAGGACCTGGACCTGCCCACGCTGCGCAGCTGGCTGGCGCACAACCGCACCCGTGGTGCCGGGCGCGCCACCATCGCCCGGCGGGCGGCAGCCGCCCGCTCCTTCACCCGCTGGCTGCGCCGGAGCGGCCTCACCTCCGAGGACGTGGGCCTGCGGCTGGTCAGCCCCAAGGCCCACCGCACGCTGCCCGAGGTGCTCGCCCCCGACCAGGCGCGGGCCGTGGTGGACTCCGCCGCCGGGGCGGAGGACCCGGTCGGCCTGCGCGACGCCGTCGTCCTCGAGCTGCTCTACGCCAGCGGCATCCGGGTGAGCGAGCTGGTCGGTCTGGACGTCGACGACGTCGACCGCGATCGCCGCCTGCTGCGGGTGCTGGGCAAGGGGCGCAAGGAGCGCACCGTCCCCTACGGCGCCCCCGCCGAGCGGGCGCTGGATGCCTGGCTCACCCGCGGCCGCCCTGCTCTGGCGACCGAGGGCTCCGGGCCGGCGCTGCTGCTCGGCGTACGCGGCGGCCGGCTCGACCAGCGCGAGGCGCGGCGCACCGTGCACACGGCGGTGGCGGCCGCGCCCGGCGCGCCCGACATCGGCCCGCACGGGCTGCGGCACTCGGTGGCCACGCACGTACTCGAGGGCGGCGCGGACCTGCGCCTCGTCCAGGAGCTGCTGGGCCACGCCAGCCTCGCGACCACCCAGCTCTACACCCACGTGACCGTCGACCGGCTCCGTGCCGTCCACGCCCGAGCGCACCCGCGCGCCTGAGAGGACTGCCGCCCGTGTCTGACACAGTTGCCCTGCGCGCCATCGGATCGCGCACCACCACCGGGCCCACCCCGAGGTCCTCCGCCAGAGGCCTCCGACAGTCGGGAGCGCAGACCGTGACCGAGGCCGCCACCAACCGGCTCGACGAGACCCCGGACGACGCCGACGCCGTGCTGGCCGACCTGTGGGCCGGCTACGTCGCCGACCGGGCGCCCGAGCTGCGCGACCGGCTGATCCTGCACTACGCGCCGCTGGTGAAGTTCGTCGCCGGCCGCGTCGGCAGCGGCCTGCCCGCGCACGTCGAACAGGCCGACCTGGTCTCCTACGGCACCTTCGGCCTCATCGACGCCATCACCCGCTACCAGCCCTCGCGTGAGGTCAAGTTCGAGAGCTACGCGATGGCCCGCATCCGCGGCGCGATCATCGACGAGCTGCGCAGCACCGACTGGATCCCGCGGTCGGTGCGCATGAAGGCACGGCAGTTCGAGCGCACCGTGGCGGCGCTGGAGAGCCGGCTGCAGCGCAGCCCCACCGAGGAGGAGGTGGCCGCCGAGATGGGGATGGACGTCGAGGAGGTCCGCAAGTTCCTCGGCCAGCTCTCGCTGGTCAACGTCGTCGCGCTCGACGAGCTGCTCTCCGACGACGAGGGCGGCGCACCCCGCCTGGTCGACACCCTGCAGGACACCAGCGCGCTGGACCCGCAGGCGATGGCCGAGCACAGCGAGGCCCGGCAGCTGCTGGCCCGCGCCGTCGAGCAGCTGCCCGAGCGGGAGAAGGTCGTCGTCAGCCTGTACTACTTCGAGGGCCTGACCCTGGCCGACATCGGCCGCGTCCTCGGCGTCACCGAGAGCCGCATCTGCCAGCTGCACACCAAGGCGGTGCTGCAGCTGCGCACCAAGCTCGCCGACATCGCCTGAGCCACCGCCCCGGGCAGCGGGGCAGCGGGAGGCGAGGGCGGAGCGGACCCGGGCGGGCAGCCGCGCCGCGGCCGTGGCCTGACGGTGGCCCCCGAGCACGCGCTGCTGTCGGTCCGCCCCGGACGGGACGCCGACCCCGATGGCGCCCTCGCCGAGGCCCGGACGACTGACCTGCACGGCCCTCAGCCCATCGGCAGCAGCCGGACCTCCGGTGGCTCCAGCAGGGACAGCGGGTCGAGGTAGACCTCCCCGCGCCGCAGCCCCCAGTGCAGGCAGGCCGCGACCGGGCAGCCGGCGTGACCGCCGACCAGCATCCCGAGCACCGTGCCGCGGGCGACCGGCTGCCCGGCGCCCACGGCGGCGTCGACCGGCTCGTACGTCGTCCGCAGGCCACCGGCGTGGTCGACGCTGACCACGGGTCGCCCGGCCACCATCCCGGCGAAGACCAC
>DATIMX010000241.1:0-4388 GCA_035474935.1 Geodermatophilus sp.
GCCACGCAGGTGAGGGCGTTGACGACGGTGTTGTCGCCGAGCGTCGCCAGCGACTCCGAGCCGGTGAGCTCACCGAGCAGCAGGTAGAAGAAGGAGACCGCCACGCCGGCGAGGTTCGACAGCACGATCACCGTGGCCAGCAGCGCCCCCCAGCCGCACAGCCAGCCGACGTAGGGGTTGAACGCCTTGGTCGTCCAGGTGAAGGACGTCCCGCAGTCCGGCGCCACCCGGTTGAGCTCCCGGTAGGCGTAGGCGACCAGCAGCATCGGCAGGAAGCCGGCCAGGAAGATCGCCGGCATCTGCAGGCCGACCTCGGTCACCGTGGGGCCGAGGGTGGCCGTCAGCGCGTACACCGGCGCGATGCTCGAGACGCCGAGCACCACGCTGGCCAGCAGGCCCACCGAGTTGCCCGCCAACCCCTTGGCCCGCAGATCGGCCTGCTGCCCGGTCCCCCGGTCCTGTCCCACCGCCATGCGGCCCTCCTCTCGTCGCACCGCCCGAAGCGGCCTGTCCTCAGCCGGCGGGTGTGCCGCGCCTCACATGCGACAGCCAGCCAGCTCGCCGCGGATCGCGGAAGAGGCCGTCGTGTACACCCGGCCCGGGTCCGATCGACACTCCGGCATGGCCGCGGTGCACGGATCCGAGCGCGCGCAGCATGCCGTACGACTGTTTCGTGCGCGTGTCACCGCGATGCTCACTCATTCCGTCGGGTGACGCGGCACCTCGACGGCGGCGGGAGGGTGCTGTGCGGACCCGCCCTCAGACCGGACCGACGAGGAGCCGGCTGCGCATCCCGACGAGCAGCGCCTCCAGGCCCAGTTCGAACGCCGCATCGGCCCGCGCCCGCCCCTGCGGCGCCGCACGCAGCGCGGCCTCCAGGGCCGGGGTACCGCCGCCGCCGGCGCGCCAGACCTCGTCGGGCGCAGCGAGGTCGAGTGCCGCGCCGAGCGCGTAGCTGTCCAGCACGCTGACCCACAGCATGACCTGGTCCTCGGGGAAGCCGGCGGTCCCGAGGAGCTCGGCCACGCGGTCGTAACCGAGCAGGACCGCACCGGCGGTCATCGTCTGCTCGCTCAACAGCGGGATCAGATTCGGGTGCTCGGCGAGCGCCCGCCGGTAGGAGCGCATCCAGGCGGCCACCTGGTCCCCCCAGTCGGACCGGTCGAGCGGCGGGATCTCGAGGTGGTCGACCAGCCGTTCGCGCAGCAGCTCCACGATCTCCGGCCGGCCACTCACGTGGTGGTAGATCGACGACGCGCTCGCGCCGAGCCGCGCGGCGAGGTCGGCCATCGTCAACCGCCCCCGTTCGTCGATGCAGGCCAGCGCCGCGTCGAGGATCGCCTCGACGTCCAGCAGCCGCCTCCGCCGCTGCACCACGTACCCCTCCTCCTCGCGGGCCTCCCCGCGCCACCGGTCGACACGGGCCGCTTGACAACTGTGAAGCCGGCCACCATCTTAACCGAACGCCATTCGGTTAAGAGCCTCCGGCCCTGGAAGGACCGCCGTGCCCGCCTCCTCTCCTCCCGCTCCCGTCGCGCCCGACGGCGACGGCCACCTCAAGCGCGGTGTCCTGGGCACCGGCAGCCTCGTCTTCATGGTGGTGGCCGCGGCCGCCCCGCTGACCGTCATGGCCGGCGTGGCCCCGCTCGCCATCCTGGTCGGCGGCGTCGGCGCCCCGGTCGCCTACCTGGCGTCGGGAGTGGTGCTCACCGTCTTCGCGGTCGCCTTCACCCGCATGACCAGGCACGTGGGCAGCGCCGGCGCCTTCTACGCCTACGTCGCGAAGGGGCTCGGCCGGACGTGGGGACTGGCTGCCGCACTCCTCGCGCTGATGGCCTACAACGCGCTGATGATCGGGGTGTACGGCCTGTTCGCCGTGCAGGCGCAGGCCACCCTGGCCGACGTCTTCGGCGTGACCGTGCCCTGGCCGGTCGTCGCCCTCGTGGCCGTCGCCCTGGTCCTGCTCGTGGGCTGGCTGGGCATCGACGTGGGCGCCCGGGTGCTCGGCGTCCTGCTGGCCCTCGAGACCGGCATCCTGCTGCTGATGGCGATCGGCGTGCTCGCGGCCGGTGGCGCCTCAGGGCTCGACGCAGCCTCCTTCACGGCCGACGCGGTCTTCAGCCCCGGCATGGCCGGCGTCCTGGCCTTCAGCTTCGCGGCCTTCATGGGCTTCGAGTCCACGGTGCTGTACCGCAAGGAGGCCCGGGACCCCGAGCGCACCGTCCCGCGGGCCACCTACCTCGCCGTCGGCTTCATGGCGGTCTTCTACTGCTTCATCGTCTGGTCGGTGGTCCAGGCGTTCGGCAGCGACCAGGCGGTGGCCGCCGCCGAGGGGGACCTCGCCGGCATGTTCTTCGCCGCCATCGAGACCTACGTGGGGCCGTGGGCCAGCACGCTGATGCACCTGCTCGTCGTCAGCAGCGTGTACGCCTCGCAGATCGCCTTTCACAACGCGATCAACCGCTACGCGTTCGCACTCTCCCGGGACGGGGTGCTGCCCCGCTGGGTCGGGACGGTGCACCCGCGGTTCGGGTCCCCGTACCGGGCGGGCCTCCTGCAGACGGCCCTCGCCGTCGTCGTCATCGCGGTGTTCGCCGTCGCCGGGGCCGACCCCTACGAGCAGCTGCTGCTCTGGGTGAACACGCCAGGGGTCGTCGGCGTCCTGGTCCTGCAGACGATGACGGCCGCGGCCACGGTGGCGTACTTCGTCCGCCGCAACCGCGCTGCCGCCACGCCGGTCGCCATCGGCGCCGGCGTCGCGTCCGGCGTCCTGCTGGCTGCGGCCACCCTCCTCCTGGTCGACCACATCGAGCTGCTGACCGCCGCCTCGACGACGGTGAACGTCCTGCTGGTCGGCATCGTGCCGCTGACCCTCGCCATCGGGACGGCGTGCGCCCTCTGGCTGCGCGCCCACCGTCCGGAGCGCTACGCCGGGATCGGGGAGGGCGCGGACGCCGATGCCACCCCCGCCCCGCAACTGCTCACCACCACCGACGACCGCTGAGAGGGAGACCCCTGTGGACGCCGCCCTGGTCCTCACGACCGACACCGTGCACACCCTGACCGGAGCGAGCCCACCGGTGGAGGCGGTCGCGATCGCCGACGGCCTCGTGGTCGCCACCGGCACCCGCCGGGACGTCGCCGACTGGCGCGGCGCCCGGACCGAGGTCGTCGACCTCGGTCCGGCCACGCTGACGCCGGGCCTCACCGACGGTCACCTGCACCCCGTGATGGGCCTGCAGCTGACCGCGGACGTCGACCTCTCCGGCGCCCGGTCGCTGGAGGAGGCGCAGGACCTGCTCGCCGCGGCGGCGGCCGGCCGGGAACCGGATGCGTGGGTCCAGGCATGGGGGCTGGACCCCAACCTCTTCGGGGGCTCCCCCGTCACCAACGCCCCGCTGGAGGCGGCCGTGGGCGGGCAGCCGGCCTTCGTGCGGCTCTTCGACGCGCACTCCGCGCTCGCGACCGACCGGGCGCTGCGGATCGCCGGGGTGGACGGCCCGCGGTCGTTCGCCCAGCGGGCCGTCGTCGTCTGCGACGAGTCCGACCGCCCCACCGGCCTCCTCCTCGAGGCAGCGGCCATGGACCTGGTGCAGGACCACGTCCCGCTCGACCCGCTCCCGGTGCGCGCCCGACAGCTGCACGAGCTCCTCGCGGCCATGGCGGCCACCGGGCTGACCGGCGGACACGTCATGGACCTCCTCGGGGACAGCCGCGCGGTCGTGGCGGCGGCGGAGGACGCGCAGGACCTGCCGCTGCGGCTGCGCTTCGCCCCGTGGTGCCTGCCCGGGGTGGACGCCGACGGGCTGGCCGAGCTCGTGGACCTCCAGGGGCGGGGCGGTCGCCGGTGGGCCGTCGGCGGGGTCAAGTTCATGATCGACGGGACGATCGACAACGGCACGGCCTGGCTCGAGCAGCCCGACGCGCTGGGTGAGTCGACCGAGAGCTTCTGGCCGGAGCCCGCGGAGTACGCCCGGGCGGTGCGCGCGCTGGCCGCGGCGGGGGTGCCGACGGCCACCCACGCGATCGGCGACGCCGGCGTCCGCCATGCGCTGAGCGCCCTTGCGGGGCTGGACCGACCGACGGCCGGGGCGCACCGCATCGAGCACATCGAGACGCTCCCGAGCGCGCTCATCGGAGCCTTCGCGCGACAGGGCGTCGTGGCCAGCATGCAGCCGACCCACTGCACCCACTTCACGCGCGCCGACCACACCGACAACTGGTCCACCCGGCTCGGCCCGGAGCGGGCCGGCCGCGCCTGGCGCTGCCGGGACCTGCGCGACGCGGGCGTGCCCCTGGTGCTGGGGTCGGACTGGCCCGTGGCGCCCTTCGACCCCCGGCGGGTCCTCGCCGACGCGCAGCTGCGCCGTCCCGCGGGCGAGCCGGAC
>DATIMX010000242.1:0-3270 GCA_035474935.1 Geodermatophilus sp.
GACTTGCCGCACGCGCCGAGCAGGAGCAGCAGCCCGAGCGCGGTCACCGTGCCGCCGGCCAGGGTGCCGACCGCGCCGAAGACGCCGGCGTAGGTGACGGTGCCCAGCTGGGCGAACATCAGGAAGATGGCCAGCGCCAACCCGACGTCACCGACCCGGTTCATGATGAACGCCTTCTTCGCGGCGGTCGCCGCCGACGGGCGCTCGTACCAGAAGGCGATGAGCAGGTAGGACGCCAGGCCCACGCCCTCCCAGCCGACGTAGAGGGCCACATAGTTGTCGCCGAGGACCAGCAGCAGCATGGCCGCGATGAACAGGTTGAGATAGGCGAAGAACAGCCGGCGGCGCGGGTCGTGCGCCATGTAGCCGACGGAGTAGATGTGGATCAGCGCGCCCACGCCGGTGATCAGCAGCACGAACACCGCCGACAGCGGGTCGAACAGCAGACCGGCCTGCACGTTCAGCGACCCGGTCGACACGAAGGTGTACAGGTCGACGTCGAGCCGCCGGCCATCCAGCTGCAGCGTGCAGAGCAGACCGATCACGAAGGCCGCGACCACGGTGCCCACGCCCAGCAGGTGCCCCCACCGGTCGGTGCGCCGTCCCCCGAGCAGCAGGACGGCGGCGCCGGCCAGCGGCAGCGCGATGAGCAGCCAGGACGCGGCGATCAGCCCGTCGGCCGGTGCGGTGTCCATCCCCGGTCCCCGTTCCTCAGTACTTGAGCAGGTTGGCGTCGTCGACCGACGCCGACCGGCGGGTCCGGAAGAGCGACATGATGATCGCCAGGCCGACGACGACCTCGGCGGCGGCGACGACCATGACGAAGAACGCCATGACCTGGCCGTCGACGGTGCCGTTGGCGCGGGCGAAGGTGACCAGCGTCAGGTTCACCGAGTTGAGCATCAGCTCGACGCACATGAAGACGACGATCGCGTTGCGCCGCACGAGGACGCCGACCGCGCCGATGGTGAACAGGATCGCGGCGAGCACCAGGTAGTGCGTCAGGCTCATCGGTCGCGTCCCCCCGGGATGTCGCTGGGCGCCGGGTCGAGGGTGCCCAGCGCCGCATCGGGCGTGCCCAGCTCGGCCCGGCCGGTGGGACGCGGCATCTGCTCGACCTCCTGGGGCTCGATCCCGGTGGCGAAGCTGTCCTCGGCCAGCCGGCCGTCGGGCAGCAGCGCGGGCGCGGCGACGGAGTTGCCGCGGGCGAAGACACCGGGCCCGGGCAGCGTCTGGGGCCGGTCGGTGAGGAAGCGGGCCCGCGAGAGCTCCTTCTGGGTGGGCCGGGTGCCGGCGTCGCGCTCGATGTGCGCCAGCACCATCGCGCCGACGGCGGCGGTGATCAGCAGCGCGCTGGTCACCTCGAACGCCAGCAGGTAGCGGGTGAACAGCAGCTGGGCGATCGCCTCGATGTTGCTGGTCTCCCCGCCCTGCACCCCCGCGAGGCCGGTGACCGGGAGGCCCTGGGTGGCCCGGGCGACGCCGGCGCCGACCAGCCCGGCGAAGCCGAGGCCGAGCACGGTCGCGGCCACCCGCTGCCCGCGGAGCGTCTCCACGACCGAGTCCGAGGAGTCGCGGCCGACCAGCATGAGCACGAACAGGAACAGGATCATGATCGCGCCGGTGTAGACGATGATCTGCACCGCGCCGAGGAACGGCGCCTCCTGGACGACGTAGAAGACGCCCAGCGCCAGCATCGTGTTGACCAGCCACAGCGCCGAGTGGACGGCGTTGCGCGAGAGCACCATGCCCAGCGCGCCGGCCAGCGCGATCGGGCCGAGCACCCAGAAGACGACGGCCTCGCCGGTGCCGATGACGACGTTCACGGCCGCACTGCGCCTTCCGTCCGCCCCGCCGCCCCGCCGGGGACGGGCTGGTCGACCCGCGCCCCGGCGGCGGGCTCGGCCGGCGGGACCCTGTGCGGGTCGCGCACGTAGTAGTCCTTCTCGTCGTCCCCCAGTCGCATGGCGTGCGGCGGGGCCTCCATGCCGGGCAGCAGCGGGGCCATGAGCTGTTCCTTGGTGTAGATCAGGTCGGCCCGGTTGTCGTCGGCCAGCTCGAAGTCGTTGCTCATCGTCAGCGACCGGGTCGGGCAGGCCTCGATGCACAGGCCGCAGAAGATGCAGCGCAGGTAGTTGATCTGGTAGATGCGGCCGTACCGCTCACCGGGCGAGTAGCGCTCGTCCTCGGTGTTGTCGCCGCCCTCGACGTAGATGGCGTCGGCGGGGCAGGCCCAGGCGCACAGCTCGCAGCCGATGCACTTCTCCAGCCCGTCGGGGTGCCGGTTGAGCACGTGCCGCCCGTGGTAGCGCGGCTTGGTCACCTTGGGCACCTCGGGGTACTCCTCGGTGGTCACCTTGCGGAAGATCTGCGCGAAGGTGACCCCGAAGCCCTGCCCCGGGCCGGGCAGCCAGCTGGCCCGCTTGACCGGCCCGGCGTCGCGTCCGCGGTGGGCCAGCTCGCGCTTGGTCTGCGCCACCATGTCGTGGCCGGGCTCGTGGGGGTCCGGCGAGCGACGGTCCACGTCGCTGTGCTCAGTCATCGACGTCCTCCTGGGTGCCGGTGCCGCTGCGCCGTCCGGTGCCCACCACGGCGCCGTCGGGCGCGACCATCTCGCGGCTGCGCAGCCGCGGCGACGGCGGGACGGCGAGATCCATCGGCGGGATCGGGAAGCCGCCCTCGGCGCGGCTGGGAGCGGTGCGGTCGGCCGGCCGGCGGCGCGGCCCGGCCGGGGGCAGCACCTCCGGCTCGGCCTCGGTCGGGTGGATCGAGCCGGCCGCGGCCTTGGTCGCCGCGATGCGGGTGGCCCGGTTGCTGGCCCGGCTGGCGACGAGCAGCACGGCGATCACCAGCAGCGCGATCGGGACGCCGACGAACAGCGCCACCTGGCCGGTGGACAGGTCGGCCTCGCGGGCGATGGTGCGCATGGTGGCCACGGCGAGGATCCAGACCAGCGCGGTCGGGACCAGCACCTTCCAGCCGAAGCGCATGAACTGGTCGTAGCGCAGCCGCGGCAGCGTGCCGCGCAGCCAGATGAAGACGAACAGCGCCGCGACGACCTTGAGGAAGAACCACAGCAGCGGCCACCAGCCGGAGTTGGCGCCGTCCCAGATCGAGATCGGCCACGGCGCCCGCCAGCCGCCGAGGAACAGCGTCGCGGCCAGCGCCGAGACGGTGACCATGTTGATGTACTCGGCGAGGAAGAACAGCGCGAACTTCAGCGACGAGTACTCGGTGTGGAAGCCGCCGACCAGCTCGCTCTCGGCCTCG
>DATIMX010000243.1:0-12762 GCA_035474935.1 Geodermatophilus sp.
AGAAAGGGACCCCTCGCGCACCCGCCAGAGCCCGCTTATCCTTGCTGCCTTCCGGCCCTGGGGAGGTTCACAGGGTGACGCCACACGAGGGGTCTGCACCCACTGTAGAGGAAACCGCGTGAGAGCCGGGCGCCCCCTCGCTACCCTCCCTGCCATGACGCACCGGCACGCCCTCGTGCTGCCCCCGCCGCGCTCCTGACCCGGAGCACCGCGGGCTGACCCGATCCCGGCACCAGCTGCCGGGCCCCTGCGCCGTGCTCCGGACCGCCTCTCCCCGATCCGGACCCGCCCAGGAGCGTCATGCCCACCCCCTCGACCACCTCTGCCGTGTCGCGCGGCTTCCCGCTCGTCGTCCTCGCTGCCCTCTGCTGGGGCACCTCCGGCGTCAGCGCCCGCATCGTGACCGACCGCACCGACCTCGGCCCGCTCGACATCGCCTGGCACCGCATGGCCGTCGGCGCCGCCGTCCTGCTCGCCGGGTACCTGCTCACCCGGCACCGGCGGCCGTCGTCCGCCGTCCCGCTGACCCGACCGCTCGCCGTCCGGCTGGGCCTGGTCGGCGCCGGGCTGGCCGCCTACCAGCTGGCCTTCTTCGCCGCCGTCGAGGAGGCCGGGGTGAGCGTCTCGACCCTGGTCGCACTCGGCCTGGCCCCGTTGCTCATCGCGCTCGGCGCGGCGGCGCTCGGGCACGGCCGGCCGGACCGCGCCACGCTCGTGACCCTCGCCCTCGCGCTCGTCGGCCTGGGGCTGCTGGTCGGGCTCACCGCCGGGGCCTCGGCCGGGACGGCGGTGCTGCTGGGCGCGCTGCTGGCCAGCGGCTCGGCTCTCGGGTACGCCGTCGTCACGCTGGCCGGTGGCGGCGTCCCCGCCGGCGTCCCGGTGACGCTGACCGGCTTCGTGGGGGGCGCACTGCTGCTGACGCCGGTGGCCCTGGCCGCCGGCCTGCGCCTGACCACCGAACCGGTCGCGCTGGCGACGCTGCTCTACCTGGGTGTGGTGCCGAGCGCCGTGGCCTACGCGCTGTTCTTCCGCGGACTGCAGACGGTGCCCGGCGCGGTCGCCGGCATCGTCACGCTGCTGGAGCCGGTGACGGCGACGGCGCTGGCCACGGTCGTCCTCGGCGAGCGGCTACCGCTCGGGGCGCTGGCCGGCGGGGTGCTGGTGCTGGCCGCGGTGGCGGGCCTCTACCTGCGTCGTCCGGCCGTGGCCGAGGCCGAGGCCGTGGCCGAGGCCGTGGCCGAGCACGAGGCCCTGGTAGAGCCGCACGGCTGAACCACCCGGAGACGACGGAGGCCGGGCCCCGAGGGGCCCGGCCTCCACGACCGGGTTCTGGTACGCCCGCATGACCCGGGCTGGTTGCGGCCCGTGCCGCACGGAGCGGCCCCTCGCTCCCGCCGGGGTGGAACGGCCCGTCGCCGCCGGCCCCCTCGAGGGGACCGGCCGGGGCCTCTCGTGCTGCGGCCGGTGACCAACGGTCAGCACCCGCCGGCGGAGGATGGGAGATTCGAACTCCCGAGGGGTTGCCCCCAACCCGCTTTCCAAGCGAGCGCCATAGGCCACTAGGCGAATCCTCCAACTGCGCCCGCCAGGATACCGGTCCCCGCACGGCCGGTCGCCCGCGGCACCCGGCGTGGCGCGCCCACCGGGGCGGGACCAGGGTGGTTACGCCCGCACCAGGTGGGGCACGCTGCACCGGACGTCGAACCACCGGCGCGCGACGACAGGAGAGCAGCCCCCATGAACGAGACCGACCGGCTCCGGCCCGACGTCGTGGAGGCGATCGTCGCGGTCCTCAAGGGAGCCGACCCCTCCGAGCTGCCGGCCTCGGCGACCAAGGAGGAGAAGGACGCCGCCAAGGACCGGTACCTCTCGGAGTTCGTCGCCGAGCGCAGCAAGCGCGACCGGCAGACGCGCGCCTGGGAGTTGCTGCTGACCCGCAGGTACGACGAGCCGCCGACCTGGCAGCGCCTCTTCGACGACCTGTCCGCCGACGTGGTCGAGGAGCTCGGCGAGCTTTACGACGTCCTGCCCGCGGGTGCCCAGGAGGAGTACGCCCGCCGGTACGGCGTCCCGACCGGCGTCTGACCGCCGCTCCGGTGCCGGCGGCGGACGAGGGGGACACACCGTGAGCAGACCCGGCCACCTGGTGGCCGGGCGATACCGCCTGCTCGAACGGATCGGCGGGGGCGGCATGGGTGCCGTCTGGCTGGCCTCCGACGAGCTCCTCGGGCGCCAGGTCGCGGTCAAGCAGGTGCTCCCGCCCCCGACCGCCGACGAGACCGCCGTCGCCCAGCAGCGCCAGCGGGCGCTGCGCGAGGGCCGGATCGCCGCGCGGCTGTCCCACCCGCACGCCATCGCCGTCTACGACGTCGCTCTCGAGGACGGCGCGCCGTGGTTGGTGATGGAGTACCTGCCGTCCCGCAGCCTGGCCGAGGTGCTGCACGAGGACGGCGTCCTGCCGGTCGACCAGGTGGCGCAGGTCGGCGCCCAGGTGGCCGACGCGCTGGCCGCCACGCACGCCGCCGGCATCGTGCACCGCGACGTGAAGCCGGCCAACGTGCTCATCGGGCGCGGACCGCGGGTCGAGGGCCTGGTCAAGATCACCGACTTCGGCATCTCGCACGCCAGCGACGACGTGACCCTCACCCAGACCGGCCAGATCACCGGCACGCCCGCCTTCCTCGCCCCCGAGGTCGCGCGCGGCGGCGAGGTGACGCCGGAGAGCGACGTCTTCTCGCTCGGCGCGACCCTCTACACGTGCCTCGAGGGCCACCCGCCGTTCGGGATGGACGACAACGCCCTGCGGCTGCTGCACCGCGTCGCCGGCGGCGAGGTGATCCCGCCGCGCCGCGCCGGCTCGATGAGCGGCACGCTCACCCGGATGCTGGCCGCCGACCCGGCCGACCGGCCGACGACGACGGAGGCCCGTGACGAGCTCGCCCGCCTCGCGGTCGGCCGGGACGGCGACCCCACCACGGTCCTGCTGGCGCGCACGAAGCTGCGGTCCTCGACCAACCGGTCGCGGACGGAGGAGCTGG
Source organism: Geodermatophilus sp. (assembly GCA_035474935.1). Taxonomy (GTDB): domain Bacteria; phylum Actinomycetota; class Actinomycetes; order Mycobacteriales; family Geodermatophilaceae; genus Geodermatophilus. The sequence continues at coordinate 3,039 of DATIMX010000243.1, forward strand.
GCACCGGGGCGCTGCCGGCCGCCGGTGCGGGCGCTGCCGCCGCGGCCGTCGTGGGCGACCCCGGTACGGCCGTCCAGGACGTGCCCGCCGGGCCGCCCACCCCGTCCCCGCCGGCGGCGGCGCCCGCCGCGGAGCGCCCACGACAGCCGAAGCGACGGCGTGGGCCGGTGCTGGCCGCGCTCCTGCTGCTCGCCGTCCTGCTGGCCGGTGGCGGCGCGCTCTGGCTGACCAGCCGCGGCGACACCGGGACCAGCGCCGACGCGGGGACCGTGACCGACGCCCCCGCCCCGTCGTCCGCGCCCGCCGACGACACCAGCCCCCCGGCGGAGGAGCCCTCGCCCACGCCGGAGCCCTCCACGGCGGAACCGACGCCGTCGGCCACCGAGGAGGGCCCGACGAGCGAGCCGTCGTCCGAGGACCCGGAGCAGGTCGTCGAGCAGACCCTGGACCGGTACTACGGCATGCTCCCCGACGCCCCCGACGCCGCCTACGACTTGACCGGCCCGTTCCTGCGGTCCCAGGCGGCCCCCGGCTACTACCGCGACTTCTGGGAGCCCTGGGCGGAGGTGGAGCTGCGCGACGTGCGCGGTGTGCGGCAGGACGAGGCCGGCGTGATTACCGCGACCACCGAGGTCCGGTTCACCGGGAACGACGGCCGCGAGCAGACCGAGCGGCACCAGGTCCGCCTCGTGCAGGACGACGACGGCGACTGGCTGGTCGACCTGGACCTGGTCGCCTGACCACGGCCGGGAACGACGGAGCCGCCCGCGGGAGAATCTCCCGGGGCGGCTCCGTGCCGGCGGTGGCGGTGGGATTTGAACCCACGGAGGCTTGCACCTCACACGCTTTCGAGGCGTGCTCCTTCGGCCGCTCGGACACGCCACCGTCGAACAGACTACAGGCCCCGCTGACGACGGAAGAACGCGCGTAGCAGCGTGGCGGACTCCTCGGCCCGGACCCCGCCGGTGACCTGCGGCCGGTGGTTGAGCCGGCGGTCGCGGACGACGTCCCACAGCGACCCGGCCGCGCCCGCCTTGGGGTCGTCCGCGCCGTAGACGATGCGCTCGACCCGGGCCAGCACGCCGGCGCCGGCGCACATGGTGCAGGGCTCGAGGGTGACCACGAGCGTCGTCCCGGTCAGGCGCCAGCCGTCGCCGTGCACCCGCGCGGCGGCGCGCAGCGCGAGGATCTCGGCGTGCGCGGTCGGGTCGCCCCGCTTCTCCCGCTCGTTGGCGGCCTCGGCGAGCACGGTGCCGTCCGGCCCGAGGACGACGGCGCCGATCGGCGTGTCGCCCCACTCGACGGCGGCCGCGGCCAGCTCGAGCGCGCGGCCCATCGCGGCGTCGAGGTCTCCGCTCACCGGATCACCCCCGCGACGCTCTGCCCCTGCCCCGCATGGTGGGCAGCGGGAGAGGACGCCGGAGGTGAGGGGTGCCGCGCGGGGGCCGGGCGGGCGCTCACCGCGCTGCGCCGTCCCGCAGCTCGATGCCGACCAGTGCCGACAGCTCGTCGAGTGCGACGGCGGGATCGACGACCTTGATCGTGTGCATGCCCATCGCCCGGGCGGGCTTGAGGTTGATGCCGAGGTCGTCGAGGTAGGCGCAGTCCGAGGGGGCGAGGTCGCGGCCGACCGCCTCCGAGAGCCGGGCCAGGGCACGGCGGTAGATCTCCGGCTCGGGCTTGCGCACGCCCTCCACCGAGGACTCCACCACCGCGTCGAACAGCTCCAGCAGCTCCCCCAGCCGGCCGGTGCGCTCCATCGGCGCCACGTTGTTCGACAGCAGCGCCAGCGGCACACCCGCCGCCCGCAGCCGGCGCACCGCCTCGACCATCTGCGGGCGCAGCTCGCCGGCCAGCGCGGCCAGCACCCGCCGGGCGTCGAGCCGGTGTCCCGCGGCCAGCGCCTCGGCCTCGAAGGCGTCGGTGAAGCCGGCGGCGTCGAGCTCGTTGCGCTCGAACCGGGCCCAGGCGTTGGTGTCGGGGTCGGTGCTGTTGAGCCGCACGATGAGGCCCTCGGGCAGCCCGGCCTCGGCCTCGTAGGCGGTGAAGGCGGTCATCGGGCTCTCGGTGATCACCCCGCCGAGGTCGAAGACCACCGCGGTCGCCGTGGCGGTCACGGGCGCACCGCCGCGGCCAGCTCGTCGGCGAAGCCCAGCCGGCCGGCGATCGCGGCGACCATCTCGTCGGCCCACAGGTCGTCGGCGGTGATGATCGGCCGCAGCTCGTCGGCCGGCAGCCCGTCGTCGGCGAAGACGTCGAGGTCCCCGCCGGGCCAGCCGGTCTCGTCGTCGTCGAAGGCGCCCTCGGCGTCGACCCCGATGCCGTAGCGCTCCACCACCTCGGCGGCGAGCAGCCACTCCTGCATGGTGGCGTCGGAGATCAGCGCCCGCACCAGCCCGCCGGGCCCGTGCCGGAGGACGACGAAGTACAGCCGCGAGTCGACGACCACGACGAACGGCCCGGGCCAGTCCTCGGCACCCGGTTCGCCCAGCGCCCGCTCCAGCGCCGGCAGCTCGTCCGCGGCGTCCGCGGCGAGCAGCTCCACCCGCCAGCCCCCGCCGGGACGGCTCACCCGCACCGCCCAGCTGGCTTGCGTCCCCGGTGCGCTCATCGGCGCCGCAGCATCGTCAGGCCGTCGGCCAGCGGTAGCAGCACGGTCTCCCAGCGGGGGTCGGCGGCCAGCGCGGCGTTGAGCTCGACGAGCGCCCGGTCGTCGTCGTTCTGCGGGTCGAGCACGCGGCCGTTGCGCAGCGTGTTGTCCAGCAGCACGACGCCGCCGTCGGTCATGCGCGGGTGCAGCTGGTCGACGTAGTCGGCGTAGCCGGCCTTGTCCGCGTCGACGAAGGCCAGGTCGAAGGTCTCGGCGGCCGGTAGCGCCCGCAGCGACTCGTGCGCGTCGCCGAGCCGCAGCTCGATCCGGTCGGCCAGCCCTGCGCGGGCCCAGTACCGCCGGGCCACCGCCGTCCACGCCTCGCTGGTGTCCAGGCACAGCAGCGAGCCGTCGTCGGGGAGCCCACGGGCCACGCAGAGCGCGGAGTAGCCGGTGAAGGTGCCGATCTCGATCGCCCGGCGGACGCCGAGGGCCCGGGTGAGCAGCTGCATGAAGGTGCCCTGCTCGGGCGCGATCTGGAAGGTCGGCGGCACCTCGCCGCGGTCGGCCATCGCGGCGGTCTCGGCGAGCAGGTCGGCGGCGACGTCGTCCGGCCGCTCGGAGTTGGCCCGGACGTAGTCGGCGAGCTCGGGCGTGAGGAGGAACGACCGCGGCGTCATGGCGTGGAGCCGCTGGTCGACGAGGGGGCCGTCATAGCCTCCGATCATGGCCGATCCCGCTCCGGACGACGGAGCCGACGTCGCCCCCGCGCTGTTCGCCCGGCTGGCCGCCGACCCGTTGGCCGAGCTGCTGGGGATCCGGCTGGAGCAGGTGCGGCCCGGCTACGCCCGCGCGGTGATGACGGTGGGCCCGCAGCTGCTCAACGCGGTCGGCACCGCGCACGGCGGCGCCACGATGGCCCTGCTCGACGTCGTGCACGCGGCGGTCAGCAACAGCCACGGCACGGTCGCGGTGGCCCAGGACGTGCACACCGAGTTCCTCGCCCCCGGCCGGCCGGGCGACCGGCTGGTCGCCGAGGGCACCGAGGTGCACCGCAGCCGCCGCACTGCCGTCTACCGCATCGAGGCCCGCGCCCAGGACGGCAGGCTGGTGGCCACCGCGCTGGCCCGGGTGTTCCGGACCGAGACAGCCTGGGAGGACCGGTGACCTCCTTCCCGGTGCCGACGATGCCCGCTCCCCCCGTCGGCGTGGTCGGGCTGGGCCAGCTGGGCGGGTCGCTGGCCGCCGCCCTCGCCGCGGCCGGCCGGGAGGTGACCGGCTGGGACGTCGACCCGGCCGCCCGGGAGGCCGCCGCCGCGCGCGGGGTGCGGATCGCCCGCGAGCTGGGTGGCGTCGTCGTCCTGGCCGTCCCGCTGCCGGCGATGGCCGCGGCGCTGGACGGCCTCGACGTCGCCCCGGACGCCACCGTCACCGACCTCGGGTCGGTCAAGGCACCGGTGCTCGCCGAGCTGGGGCCGGCGCTGGGCGGGCGCTACGTCGGCGGGCACCCGATGTGCGGCACCGAGCGCTCCGGGCACGAGGCGACCGACCCGGGCCTGTTCACCGGTGCCCGCTGGGCGCTGTGCCTGGAGCCGGGGACGGAGCTGCCGCGCTGGCTGCGGGTGGCCGAGGTGGCGCTGGCCGTCGGCGCCGAGGTGGTGCCGGCGACGGCGGCCGAGCACGACGACGCCGTCGCCGCGGTCAGCCACGTGCCGCACCTGCTGGCGGCGGCCCTGGCCGCCGCCGCCGGGGAGGCCGGCCCGCTGGCGCTGGCGCTGGCCGCCGGCAGCTTCCGGGACGGCACCCGGGTGATCGGCAGCGACCCGGACTTCGTCACCGCGATGGTGCAGGGCAACGCCGGCCCGACGGCGGCCGCGCTGGCCCGGGTGCTGGAGCAGCTGGGGCGCCCGTGGCCGGAGCTGGTGGCCGCGGGGCATGCCGTGCGCGCGGGTGGTCCGGCGGGACGGCGTCCGGTGCGGGTGCCGCTGGAGCGGGCCGCACTGCTGTCGCTGGGGCGGGCCGGCGGCGCGGTCACCCGGCGGCTGGCGGCGTTCGTCGAGGGCTACGTCCCGGAACGCTGACCGTTTCGCCCGCGCGGCGGCGGGCAGGGAGCGTCCATGGACGACAGCGAGATCCGCAGCCGCATCGAGGAGCTGGTCGAGGAGGAGCGCCGACTGCGGGAGAGCGGCGAGCACACCGACGAGCAGCGCGCCCGCCTCCGGCAGATCGAGGAGGACCGCGACCAGCTCTGGGACCTGCTGCGCCAGCGGGACGCCAAGCGCCAGTACGGCGAGGACCCCGACGAGGCCAAGCCCCGGCCCGAACACCAGGTCGAGGGCTACCTGCAGTAAGAGAAGGACCCCCTTGCCCCCCACCGCTCGCGGGCTCGCGGCGGGACCCTGCAAGGGGGCCATGGCCTACGCCCAGCGCCTCAGATACTTAGACGCCGAAGTGTGCGGCGGTGATCTTCGGGTAGGAGCCGCCGCGGCGCGCACGGTCGCGCGTCCGGTGCGGAGGGAGCAGGCATGGTGCGCGCGGCACGGACGATCCGACGGGCGGTGGTGACCGGGGGTGCCGGTTTCCTCGGTTCCCACCTGTGCGAGCACCTGCTCGATCGCGGCGTCGAGGTCGTCTGCCTCGACAACTTCCTCACCGGCTCGCCGCAGAACGTCGTCCACCTGATGGAGCACCCGGGCTTCCGGCTCGTCCGCTGCGACGTCACCGACTTCGTGCACGTGCCCGGCGAGGTCGACCTGGTGCTGCACTTCGCCTCGCCGGCCAGCCCGCTGGACTACCTGAGGATGCCGATCGAGACGCTCAAGGTCGGCAGCCTGGGCACGCTGCACACCCTGGGCCTGGCGCACGAGAAGGGCGCCCGCTACGTGCTGGCCTCCACCTCCGAGGTCTACGGCGACCCGCTGGTGCACCCGCAGAGCGAGGAGTACTGGGGAAACGTCAACCCGGTCGGCCCACGCGGCGTGTACGACGAGGCCAAGCGCTTCAGCGAGGCGATGACGACGGCCTACCGGACGTCGAAGGGCACCGACACCGGCATCGTCCGGATCTTCAACACCTACGGACCGCGGATGCGCCCGGACGACGGCCGCGCCATCCCGGCCTTCGTCGGGCAGGCGCTCTCCGGCCGGCCGCTGACCGTCGCCGGCGACGGCTCGCAGACCCGGTCCATCTGCTACGTCGACGACACTGTGCGCGGCATCCTCGCGATGGCCTTCTCGCACCACACCGGCCCGGTCAACATCGGCAACCCCGACGAGCTGTCGATGCTGCGGCTGGCCGAGTGGATCGTCGAGCTGACCGGCTCCTCGTCGGAGATCTCCTTCATCGACCTGCCGGTGGACGACCCCAAGGTTCGCCGTCCCGACACCCGCCGCGCCGAGCAGCTGCTGGGCTGGCGGCCGACGGTGCCCTCGGAGGAGGGGCTGCGGCGCACGGTGGCCTGGTTCGCCGAGCAGCTGCAGGCCGCCGACGTCCGCGTCGGGTGATCCACAGCGGGTCAGCGATCGCATCTACTGTGTAGTGGGCGGTCGCGGGGGTCGCCGGGGACGCTGACCACCTGGACGGGGGAGCTGCACGATGGGCCGCCACGCCGCCACCTCAGCCGCGCGCCGGTCGGCGCCGCTCACGCCGCAGGTCCTCATCGCCCTGGCCGTGGCCGCGGTGGTGCTGCTCGCCGGCGGCCTCACGTGGTGGGCCGTCGGCGCCGGGAGCGGCGACTGCGAGGACCCCGCGGTGGTGCGGGTCGCGGTCGCCCCCGAGCTGGCCCCCGTCGCCGAGCAGCTGCTGGCCGACGCCGAGGGACTGCGGCCCGAGGATTGCGCGTCCGCCGAGGTGACCGCCCAGCAGCCGGTGCAGACCGTCGGCGACCTCGGCGCACTGGACGCCGGGGACCTGCCGCACCTGTGGGTGCCCGATTCCTCGCTGTGGGCGGCCCGCGCCGGGGACGCCGCCCTGGAGACCGTCGGCTCGGTCGCCTCCTCCCCCGTGGTGCTGGCCACCAGCCGGGCCGCGGTCGGCGCACTGGGCTGGCAGGACGGCGCGCCGGGCTGGGCCGCGGCGCTGGCCAGCCAGCAGGGCATCGCCGTCCCGGACCTCGCGACCAGCGCCGAGGCCCTGGCCGCGCTGAGCGCCGTCCGGACCGCGCTGGGCGGCGGCGAGGACGCCGACAACGCCGTGGTGCAGACCGTGCTCGCCGCCGAGCGCGGCCCGTCGGTCTCGCCGGCCGACGCGCTGACCGCCGGCGGTGAGGGTGCGCCCGACGCGCCGCTGGTGCCGGTCAGCGAGCAGGAGGTGTGGGCGGCCAACGCCGACGCCGAGGACCCGCAGCTGGTCGCCGTCTACCCGGAGGAGGGCTCGCCGGGGCTGGACTACCCGCTGATCCGGGTCGGCACCGCCTCGACGCCGGACGCTGCCGCGGTGGACGCCGTCGTGCGGGCGCTGACCTCGGACGCCGCCCGCACGGCCGCGCTGGAGGCTGGCTTCCGCGGCACGGACGGCACCCCGCCGGCCGGCGCCGAGGCGGCGGGCATCCAAGAGGCGGCCCCGCGGGCGCTGCAGCTCGACCCCGGTCAGGTGCAGGCGCTGCTCGCCCAGCTGTCGGAGCTGGCCGCGCCGTCCCGGATCCTCACCGTCTTCGACATCTCGACCTCCATGGAGGCCCCGGCCGGCGACGGCACCCGCGCCACGCTCGCCCGGGACGCCGCCAAGAGCACGCTGACGCTGGTGCCGGGCAACTTCGCGCTCGGCCTGTGGTTCTTCGCCGCCGCGCTGGAGGGGGACCGGGACTGGACCGAGGCGGTGCCGATCCGGGCGCTCGAGGCGGAGGTCGAGGGCTCCGTCCAGCGCGAGCTGCTCGACGAGGAGCTCGACACCATCCCCGACCGGCTGAGCCCCGGCGGCACCGGCCTGTACGACACCACCCTGGACGCGGTCCGGGCGGCGCGCTCGGACTTCGACCCCACCGCCGTGAACAGCGTGCTGGTGGTCACCGACGGGACGAACGAGGACTCCCAGGGCGTCGAGCTCGACGAGCTGCTGGAGACGCTGCGCAGCGAGGCCGATCCCGAGCGGCCGATCAAGGTCATCGGTGTCGCGCTCGGCCCGGACGCCGACCTGGGCGCGCTCGAGCAGATCGCCGACGCGACCGGCGGCGCGGCCTACTCCGCGGTCGACCCGACCGACCTGCAGACCGTCCTGTTCGACGCGCTGCGGCAGCGGTGAGCGGTGGGGCGCCCCCGCGTCCACCCGTCCTCTTGCCCAGCACGCTCAGGCGGTGAGTGCAGGTGCACTCACCGCCTGAGCGTGCTGGGGAGGACACCCCGGCCGCGGTGTCGGTCGGGAGGAGCGGGGCCCGCAGGGTCCCCGACGAGCGGCCGGACGGGCTCAGCGTCCGCCGGGGACGGCACCTGGCCGCGGTGTCGGCCGGGAGGCCGACAGATCACAGAGCTCGTCGAGCGCCGCGGTGACCTCCTCGACGGTCACCTTCCCCAGCGCCGGGTCGAGCTCGGTGCCCCACGGGTCGCCGGTGCCGTCGCCGTGCCAGAGGACGACGTGCAGTGCCCCCTGCCTCCCGGCCCTGGCCGGTGGCCCCCACAGCGCCGGCGACACCGGCCCGAACAGCACCACCGAGGGACGGCGGTAGGCGGTCGCCAGGTGCGCCATGCCCGTGTCGCCGCTGACCACGACCCGCGCGCCGGCGACGACCGCGGCCAGCTCGAGCGTCGTCGTCCGCCCGGCGAGCACGGCGCCCTCCCCCAGCCCGGCGCCCTCGGCGACCTCCCGGGCGAGGGGCACCTCGGCCGGGCCACCGGTGACCCGGACGTCGAGCCCCGCGGCGGCCAGGTGCCGGGCGACGGCGGCGAACCGGTCGGCCGGCCAGCGCCGGCTGGGGAACGCCGCGCCCGGGTGCACCAGCGCGACGCCCGCCGGCGCCGGGGAGGGCACCGGGGGGACGGCGAGGTCGAGCGCGTCCGGGTCGGCGTCCACCCCCAGCCCCTCCGCCACGAGCCGGCACCAGCGCCGCACCTCGTGCTCGTCGGGGTACCAGGTCGGCCCGGGGTAGCCGGGGCTGTCGAAGGTGAGCAGCCGGTCCGGGCGGAGGTCGGCGACCACGACGTGCGAGGCCGGCCCCTTGCCGTGCAGGTCGACGGCGAGCTCCGGCGGCGGACCGGACCAGTCCAGCGGCTCCAGCTCGCGGGCGGGCAGCACCTCGTCGACCGCGTCGATCAACGAGGCCAGCGGTGCGAGCGCTGTGGTCGTGGCCAGCACCAGCCGGTGACCGGGTACCGCGGCGCGCACCGCCCGGATCGCGGGGACGCCGGTCAGCAGGTCCCCCAGCCCCAGCGGCCGGAGGACGACGGCGACGGCCACTGGTCCGTCCGCAGCGGGCATGGAACGGCCCTGCTGCAGGGGCCCGCGCCGAGCCTGCGAGGCGTGGGGGGCAGCAGGGTCCTTTCTCACACTCGGGAGCGCTCGACCAGGGCGGTCGTGGAGTGCCCGTCGAGGTAGGGCAGCACGACCGCCTGGCCGCCCCAGCGCCGCAGCACCGCGGCCTCGGGCAGGTCGGCGCCGGCGTAGTCCCCGCCCTTGGCCCACACGTCCGGCCGCAGCCGGCCGATCACCTCGGCCGGGGTGTCCTCGTCGAACACGACGACCGCGTCGACGAACTCCAGCGCCTCCAGCACGCGGGCCCGGTCGGCGGCGGTCACCAGCGGCCGGGACGGGCCCTTGAGCCGGCGCACCGACTCGTCGGAGTTGATGCACACCACCAGGCAGTCGCCCAGCCCGCGGGCGGCCCGCAGCGTCGCCACGTGGCCGGGGTGCAGCAGGTCGAAGCAGCCGCCGGTCGCGACGACGGTCCCGCCGGCCGCGCGGACCCGGGCGATCACGCCCTCGACCCCGGGCTCGGCGGCCACGTCCGGCCCGGGTGCGGCCTCGACGTCCCAGGCCGAGGCACCACCCCGGGCGACGAAGGCGCCGGCGGACGCGACGGCGGCCGCCACCGCCTCGCCGGTCACCGCGCCGTCGGCCAGCGCGAGCGCCGCCGCGGCCGCGAACGAGTCACCGGCGCCGCACGGGTCACCGCCGGTCACCGGCGTCGCGGGCACGACCATCGGC
>DATIMX010000244.1:0-6395 GCA_035474935.1 Geodermatophilus sp.
CGGGCGGCGACCCTCTCCAGCTCGCGGAGCACGTAATCGGACAGCGAGACGCCGGCGGCCCGGGCGCGCCGGCGCAGCTCCGCGTGCACGTCCTCCGGCACGTTGCGGACCTGCAGCATCTTGCTCACGGGCCGAGGCTACATGCGATTCGCATGCGCGAGACGAGTTCCGCGAGGACGGCCGGATCGTCGTCACAGAGAACGTCGTCGACTACGCCCCTCTGGACGTCGGCGAGCACGCCGGCCTGCTGCTGGTCAACGCGCGTCGTTGGCCGCGCACCCCGAGCGGCCTGCCGCGGTTGCTCACGGCCCTCCGCTCGTGGCTGGACGTGCGAACCGGCGGGGACGAGCGGGCCCAGCAGAGCGCCGGCCTCGTCGAGTGGTTGTGAGCTGGACCGGTGCGGGTTCCGCCATCTCCGGAGCCGGCGGGGTGACGGGCCCCCGTGCCCCGGTGACCGCTCGGTCCCGCACCTCGGTCCACGGGTCGGGTAGGGAGCAGGATGCGGTGATCGGCCGGGCAGGGGGTTCGGAACCGGACCGTCGCCGAGGACGCCTGGATGCACCTCCCGTCCCCTTACCCTCGGGTGGGTGCGGCAGCTCGATCGCGCAGTTCCTGCCTCACCGCGCCGGCGACGCCGGTGGGAGGTGGCCATAGCCACCGCCGCCGCGGCCCTGTCTGTGAGCAGCCTCGTGGCCCTGGCGACAGCGGACGACGGCCGCCCGACGAGCGCGGCCCCGACCGCTGCGGCCACGACCAGTGGCGCGACCTCGACGCAGGCGTCGCCGTCGGTTCCCTCCCTCGTCGAGGAGTCGGCGCCGGCCCCGCCGCAGACGGTCGACGGCCTCATCGCGGACCTGACGGCGCGACCGGAGGCTGCCGGACCGGCCGGCCCGCTGCTGCGGGACGGGCTGCAGGGTCTCGTGTCCGAGGACGAGGGCGTGCGCCAGCTGTCGGCCCTGCAGGTGCTGTCCGTCGTGATCAGTGGTGAGGCGCTCGACCCCCGGTACGCCACCGCGAGCCGGCTGGCCCTGTTCCGCACGATGACCGGCCGGGCACCCGCGCCTTCAGCGCCGGCCGGACCGGGGTCGTGCCTCGAGGTCCGGCAGGGGACGCCACCCCCGGTGGTGCAGGGATACGCGCGTCAGATCATCGACCGACTGCCGGCCTGGCAGGCCGACGGGTTCCCGGCCGACGAGAGCGCACGCCTGCAGGAGCTGGTCACACCCGTGGTGGCCGGGCAGGCGACCCTCGACCTCCGCCCGTGTCCTGGCCAGTGAACAGGCCGGTCCTGCCTGGGCCGGGCTTCCGTGTTCGGGTGCAACTAGTACCGCGGCCGCCAACCTTCGCCCCGAGCGGCTCATCAAGGGACAGGTGCGCAGCGGCCAGAAACGGCGACGTGGCCGTCATGTGTCCCCGGCGGCCCCACCAGGGACAGTCGACTTCGGTCGGCGCTCGCGTCCGACTCCTTCAGGAGGCGCCGATCCGCATCGACGCCCCTGTCCCGAGGACCGGTGGGGCGGTGATACTGGCGTTCCGGCCGGGGCAGGGAGGAAAGGACGACCGGCCGCAGGCCGCCCGATGCCTCCGCGTGCTGCCCGGTCAGGCATGGCCCCTCGACCGACGTGGCCGCACCGAGCGGTGGCCAACCCCGTCAGCGATGGAACAGACCGTCCTGCGAGGGCTCATCGTTCGAAGAGGACGCAGTCATGCAGCGACTGCCAACGATCACCGAGGACATCGCCAACTGGGTCGCCGTGACCCCCGCGCTCACCGCTCGCGACCGCGAACTGTTCGGTCACCTCACCGAGGGCCGGTCCCAGCGCCAGCTGTCCGTGGCAATGGGTATCTCGATCAACACCGTCCGCGGCCGCATCCGCCGGCTCCTGCGCAAGCTCGACGCCGCCGTTGGCGATGACGACGTCGCCACTGGAGATGACGACCTCGTCGCGTAGGTAGCGGCACGAAGCTGAAGCAGGCTGGGGCGGGACTCGTCTCGCCCGGTGGACCAGCTCCCGCGGCGGGCGGGAACATTTCCTGCTACGACGCGGCCGGTCGGATGCGTTCGCCGTCATGCTGTAGGTGGCCTCCCGGCGGAAACAGAGGCATCCCTTCGGGGTCCAGGGCGTTCCGTCGGAAGGTCCTTGCGCTGCGCGCCCGGCCGCTGATGGTCAGCCGGTGAAGAGGCGAAACGCCGGACGGCACGGGTAGGGGGCTGGACATCCCTTGCCATCTCTCGGCGGCCGTGAGATGTCCCTCAAGCCGCCATCAGGGCGAAGGTTGCCCGACACGGCACTAGCTTCGGGTGCGGGCACAGACGTGTAACCCCCGGGGAGCGCCAGCCTCCGTCCGGCGGCTGGCTCGCCAGGTCAGGCCGGTGACGTCACGGGAAGGCCCAGCTCGGTCGCCGCGGCGGCCAGCTCGGAGTCGTAGGTCACGAAGTCGGTCAGTTCGGATCCGAAGGACTCGGCCGTGGCCAGGTGGACGGCGGCCGGCGAACCGAGGTCGCGGAGCCGGTAACCCTTCGCCCGGACCAGGACCGCGCGGGTCAGGTCGAGGACGTAGAGGCCGCGCAGCGCCTGCCCTGCCACGTACGGCACCCGCTGGTGGTCCACACCGGCACGCAGCAACGTGCGGCTGATCTCCAGATCGGCCAGTTCGCTCGTCGCCAACTCGGTGTCGGAGGGGAGCCGACCGCGCCAGCTGCGCAATGCCTCCGACTCCGCCTCGCGCTTGACGAACTTCACCAACGCGCTCGTGTCGAAGTAGATCAACGGCCGCGCTCGCGGCGCCGGTCGGCGACCACCGACTCCGCCAGGCTGTCGAGCTCGGGAGCGAGGTCGGGGATCAGGTCGGGCATGCCCCGGTCGACCGGTGCGGTCGCCTCCCCGGAGGCCACGAGGTCGTGCAGCGAGCCCGGCCGCTCGACCTCGGGCACCATGCGCAGGATCGGGCGGCCGCGATCGGTCACGACGACGGTGACGCCTGCCCGGACCCGCGCGACCGCTCTCGACGGGTTCTGGTTCAGCTCGCGCAGGCCGATCGTCTCCACGGGAGCAATGTGCCTACTTCACCTAGGTACATCAAGGAACGGTGCAGCGAGGCTCCGGGCGTCACGGCCACGGCGCGGGAGATCCCGGGACGGCGTGGTCCGTGCGAGGGTCCCTGAGGCCCTGCACGTCGCACCACGGGGGAACGTTGCTCCACCTCTCTCCGCCCGCCGTCCACCTGATGGAGGGCTGACCCGTGTACCGCGTCGACGGGCGGCTGGTCCTCAGCCCCAGTGACCTGACCCGGCACCAGGAGTGCCACCACCTCACCGCGCTCAACCTGCAGGTGGCCGAGGGTCGGCTGCAGCCCCCGGCGGAAGGGGTGAGCGACCAGACGGTGCTCGTCGCCGACCTCGGCATCGCGCACGAGCTCAGCTACCTGGAGTACCTGGAGGAGCAGGGGCTCGAGGTGGCCCGGCTCCAGGGCAGCCGGAACGAGGCCGCCACGATCCAGGCGATGCGCGCCGGCGTCGACGTCGTCCACCAGGCGACGCTGTTCGACGGCACCTGGGGCGGCCAGGCCGACTTCCTCCTGCGCACGGAACAGCCGTCCGACCTGGGCGACTGGTCCTACGAGGTCGCCGACGCCAAGCTCGCCCGCCGCGTCAAGGTGCCGGCGCTGCTGCAGATGGCCACCTACGCCGACCGGCTCGCCGTCCTCCAGAACCGCACACCCGAGCGGATCCACGTCGTCACCGGCGACGGTGCCCAGCGTCCGTGGCGGCTGGTCGACGTCGCCGCCTACGCCCGCCGCGCCCGCGCCCGGCTGCAGGGCTTCGTCGCCGACGTCCCGCTCACCGGACCGGTGCCCATCGCGCACTGCGACCAGTGCACCTGGCAGCCGCGCTGCACCACCGAGCTCCGGCAGAACGACGACCTCAGCCTGGTCGCCGGCATGCGCCGCGACCAGCGCGCCGCCCTGCTGGCCGCCGGCATCGCCACCCTCGCGCAGCTCGCCGAGGCCCCGGACCACACGCTCAAGGCCGCCGGTCTCGGCCGGTCGGCGCGGACCCGGCTGCGCGACCAGGCCCGGGAGCAGCTGCGCGGCCGCCAGGTCGACCGGCCCACGCGCACGCTGCTGCCGCCGCTGCTGGCCCAGGGGCTGCTGCGGCTCCCCGAGCCCAGCCCCGGCGACCTCTACCTGGACTTCGAGGGCGATCCGCTGTCCGGCGACGGCCAGGGGCTGGAGTACCTCGCCGGCCTCGGCGACCGCGCCGGCCGCTTCACCGCCCTGTGGGCGCACGACAGCACCGGGGAACGCCGCATGGTCGAGGACCTCGTCGACCGCGTCGTCGGGGCCTGGCGCGCCGACCCCGGCATGCACGTCTACCACTACGCCGCCTACGAGGTCAGCGCGCTCAAGCGGCTCACCGGGCGGTACGGCGTCCGCGAGGCCGAGCTCGACCAGCTGCTGCGCGCCGGGCGGTTCGTCGACCTGCTGCCCGTCGTCCGCCAGTCGATGCGGATCAGCAAGGAGTCCTACTCGATCAAGAAGGTCGAGGCGTTCTACGGGCGCGAGCACACCGGCGACGTCGCCGACGCGATGAGCAGCGTCGTCGAGTACGAGAAGTGGCTGATCGACCACGACCCGGCCCGCCTGCAGGCCATCGAGGACTACAACCGCGACGACGTCGACTCCACCCGCGAGCTGCACGACTGGCTGGAGAGCCAGCGGGCCGAGCTGGCGGCGCGGTACGGCGTGCTGCCCCGACCGTCGGCGGCCGAGGTCGCCGCCCCGGCGCCGCGGTCGGACGCCGAGGCCGCGGAGTTCGCGCTCGTCGAGCGGCTCCGGGACGCCGGCCATCCCCTCCTCGGTGACCTGGTGCAGTGGCACCGCCGCGAGGCCCGGCCCGGCTGGTGGGAGTTCTTCTCCCGCAGCGAGCTGGAGGACGAGCAGCTCGTCGAGGACCGCACCGCGCTCGGCGGCATCTCCGGCGGGTTCGAGGTCGGCACCGACAAGCGCAGCAAGCTCTACGAGTTCTACTTCCCGCCGCAGGACACCAAGCTGTCGGTCGGCGCCCGGGTCGTCGACGTCGACACCCGCGTGCGCATGGGCGAGGTCCGCGAGATCGACGCCGTGGCCGGCCGGGTCGTGGTCAAGAGCACCAAGCCGCCGGCGTCGGCCCGCGGGATGGGTCCCGAGGGCCCGCTCGACGACAAGGCCATGCGCGAATCGATCGCCACGACCGCGGACGCCGTCCTGGCCGGGCGGTCCTGCCTCGGGCAGCGGCTGCTCGATCGCGTCGTCCCCGCGGACACCCGCCGGCTGCCGGGGGAGGAGGCCGGCGACGCCGTCGTCCGGCTCGGCCGGGCGCTGGACGGCGAGGTGCTCGCCGTGCAGGGCCCACCCGGCAGCGGCAAGACGCGGGCGGCGTCCCGGCTGATCCGCGCGCTGCTCGACGCCGGCAAGAAGGTGGGCGTCACGGCGACGTCCCACGCGGTGATCGGCAACGTGCTCAGCGCCGTCGGCCGGCCGGCGCTGCAGAAGTGCGAGGAACACCAGGCCTGCGGCGCGCCGGGCGTGGAGTGGTCCAAGGACGGCAACGACGTGGCCTCGCGGCTGCTGGACGGGTCCGCGTCGCTGGTCGGTGGGACGGCGTGGTTCTGGTGCCGTCCGGACCTGGCCGAGGCGGTCGACGTCCTGGTGGTGGACGAGGCGGGGCAGTTCTCGCTGGCCAACGCGGTCGCCGTGGCCCGGTCGGCCCGCTCGCTCGTGCTGCTCGGGGACCCGCAGCAGCTGGCGCAGCCGACCCAGGCCGTGCACCCGGGGGAGTCGGGGCTCTCGGCGCTCGAGCACCTGCTCGACGGGCACCTGACCGTGCCCGAGGACCGCGGCGTCTTCCTCGACCGCACCTACCGGATGCACCCGGCGCTGACCGCGTTCGTCTCCGACCTGGCGTACGAGGGGCGGCTGGAGTCGGCGGCCGATCGAGAGCGGATCGCGGTGGACGGCTGGGCCAGCGGGCTCGCCGTCCGGTTCGTCGAGCACGCGCAGCCGTCGATGGCGGCGTCCCCGGACGAGGCGGCGGCGGTGGCCGAGCTGTGGCACTCGCTGCAGGGCGTCGGCTGGACCGACGCCGCGGGGGAGCGGTCCACCATCGGTCCGGACGACGTGCTGGTCGTCGCGCCGTACAACAACCAGGTCGCGCTGATCCGGCGGGCGCTGCCGCACGGCGCGCGGGTCGGCACCGTGGACAAGTTCCAGGGCCAGGAGGCGCCGGTCGTCGTCTACTCGATGACGTCGACCTCGGCCGAGGACGCGCCCCGCGGCGTCTCGTTCCTCTACGACCTGCACCGGCTCAACGTGGCCGTCTCTCGGGCGAAGGCGCTGGCGGTCGTGGTGATGAG
>DATIMX010000245.1:0-2282 GCA_035474935.1 Geodermatophilus sp.
GGCCGCGGCGAAGTCGGACCAGTTCGCGATCCGTTCGCGGGCAGCCTGGTCGAGGAACAGCCAGTCGGTGAACGAACTGCCCGGCGGCAGGTCCGTGCCGAGCACCGCGGTCAGCAGGCCGTTGCGGGCCAGCACGGTCGCTCGTCGGCCGAGCAGCAGCGCGGGGAGGTGGTCGAGGGTGGTGAGCAGCCGCAGGAGGCCCGGGTCGGGCTGCTGCGGCGCCTCCCAGGTGGACCGACCGGCACGGCGGGGGGCGGGGGCGGCGAGGTCGCGCAGGTGGGCACGCTCGGCGTCGTCGAGTCGTAGGGCGCGGGCGAGGGCGTCGAGGACGTCGTCGGACAGGGTGGGCTGGCGGCCCTGCTCGATGCGGCTGTAGTGGTCGGGGCTGAGCCCGGCGAGCACCGCCAGCTCCTCCTTGCGCAGCCCCGGCACCCGTCGCGGCCCGGGGAACGCCGTGATGCCGGCCTGAGCGGGAGTGATCCTGTCCCGGCGGGAGCGCAGGAAGGCCCCGAGGGCGGCACGGTCGGCTGGCATGGACCCAGCCTAGGAACATGCGGTCCGCCGTGGCTGGGCATGCGGTGACCAGGCAGCGTCCGCCCTGGCCCCGGTCCGCTGCTCCGGGTGGACTCGGTGCCATCACACAGACCGCGATCGTCACCGGATCCACCAGCGGCATCGGCGCCGCCACCGCCCGGGCCCTGGCCGCCCAGGGGTACACCGTCCTCGTCACCGGTCGGGACAAGGCCAGAGGCGACGCCGTCGTCGCGGACATCCGCGCCGACGGCGGGGCTGCGGCGTTCCTGCCGTCCGACCTGGCCGCCGCCCCGGACGTACTGCGCAGCTTCGCCTCGGCCGCGACGGACGCGCTCGGCGGGCACGTCGACGTGCTGGTCCACAACGCCGCCCTCTGCCCGCCGGTCGACACCCCGGGCCTGTCGGATGCGGACCTGGAGGCGACCCTCGCCGTGAACGTGCGGGCGCCCCATGTGTTGACCGCGGCTCTCGCTCCGGCGATGGCGGAGCGGGGCAGCGGGACGATCGTGGTCGTCGGGTCGTGGATGGCCTCGGTCGGCAGCCCGTTCGTGGGGCTCTACAGCGCGTCGAAGGCCGCTGCCGAGCAGCTGGCCCGCAGCTGGGCGGCCGAGTTCGGCCCGCGCGGCGTGCGGGTCAACGCGATCGCGCCTGGTGTGACCCGGACCCCGATCAACGAGGCGGCGGACGCCGCGCTGGACGCGTTGACCTCGCACACCCCGGCCGGGCGGGCCGGCACACCGGACGACATCGCCCGGGCCGTCACCTGGGTCGTCTCCGACGACGCCGCGTTCGTCCACGGCGCGGTCCTGGCGATCGACGGCGGAATCTCCGGCACCCGGCTCTGACAGCGTGGGGCGGCCCGTGGCACGGCGAGGGCCAGCAGCGGCACGGTGAGGCTGACGACGATGATCAGTACGGAGAAGGTCGGCAACGCCGCGGCGGGGATGACGACGAGCTTGAACGTATCGATCGCGGTGTGCACCAGCGCCGGGGCCCAGACCGTTCGCCGGCCCGTCTCGTAGAGGTACGCCAAGGGCACCGACGTCACCGCGGCCACCGCCATCGCGCCGATGCCCACCGCCGGGCCGAGGGCGACCACGATCGGGACGTGAACCGCCGCGATGAGCGGCATCGTGGCCACCGTCGCCGCCCGGAACGAACGGCCCTCGCGCAAGCGGCGGAACGCATACCCCCGCCACACGAGCTCCTCGGCCAGACCGTGGAACGCGAACACCCCGAGCACCAGCCACGGCCAGTCGGGACGCAGAGCGATCACGGTCCCGCTCACCGCCGCGGTCACCGGGAACACCAGCACGACGAGGCCCGACACCGCTGCCGCCACCGCGAGAGCGCGGCCCCCCGGCCGTCCCAGCCCCACCCGGCGCAGGAGCTCGGGAACCGATGTGGGGTGCCGGACCCGTTCCACGGCCACGGCCGTCAGCAGCACCGCGGCCAGGATGGCCAGACCCCAGCGGCCGGTGGCGTCCACGGCACTCGTGCCGAGCAGCACCGCGCAGAGCACGGCGAAGCCGGCGAGGATGCTGAGCCAGGACCGGAGCGACCCCACCGCCGGACGCGGCCGGATCGCCGTCGCCACCCGCTGTTCCCTCGTCATGGCGGTACCTCCCGTCGGACGCGGCCGCCGGTCGGCGGCTGCGGAGCGACGATGGCGGCGCACGGGGTGGCGGCACACCACCCCGCAGCCGTCCACCCGGGTGGCAGCGTCGTCGCCGACCGACGCCGTGACG
>DATIMX010000246.1:0-4394 GCA_035474935.1 Geodermatophilus sp.
GTGGCCGGGTCGACGAGCTGCTCGAGGCGGTGCAGCTGCCGAAGGCGTTCGGCGACCGCTTCCCGCACGAGCTCTCCGGCGGTCAGCGGCAGCGCGCCAGCCTCGCGCGGGCACTCGCGCTGCAGCCGGAGCTGCTCGTCGCCGACGAGCCGACCTCCGCGCTCGACGTCTCGGTGCAGGCGCGGGTGCTGGAGCTGTTCGACGAGCTGCAGCGGGAGTACGGCTTCGCCTGCCTGTTCATCAGCCACGACCTCGCCGTCGTCGACATCCTGGCCGACCGGATCGCGGTGCTCTACCGCGGCCGGCTGGTCGAGGAGGGCACCGGTGCCGAGGTGCTCGGTGCGCCCCGGCACCCCTACACGCAGCGGCTGCTGGCCTCGCTGCCGGTGCCCGATCCCGAGGAGCAGGCCCGCCGCCGGGAGACCTGGCACCAGCTCCGCGACGCCTGATCCAGGCGCGGCCGGTCCGGGAGGACGGGTCCGTCAATCGAGGACGACGTCGTCCCCTCGGCGCAGCGCCCGGCGGACCCGCAGCCGCAGGACCCGGGCGTAGGCGCGGACGAACTGCGTGTAGCCGGGCGTCGGACCGTGGTAGCCGAGGAAGCCGTGCGGGCCCTCGACCATCTCGCCGGTCCGGACGTCGTAGCGGCTCTGGTGCCACGGGCAGACCAGGCAGCCCTCGGCGTCGATGCTGCCCTCGGAGAGGTCCGCGAGCTGGTGGCGGCAGCGCCGGGAGACGGCGAAGTACCGGCCGTCCCGGTTGCCGACGGCCCAGTCGCCGACGCGGCGGACGGCTCCCGACGGCAGGTCGGCGGCGGGGATCCGGTCGGGCTCGGTCATGCGTCCTCCAGCGGTCTCGGGCCCTGGGCCCTACCCGAGGGAGCGACGGCTCAGACCGCCCGGCGCAGGTAGGGTCGCCGCACCCGAACCCGGAGGTCCTCCCGTGCGCCGGCTGCTCGCCGTCCTCGCCCCGCTGGCCGCCCTGGTCCTCCTCGGCGGGGGCCCGGCGCTGGCCGAGCCGCCGTTCGACGTCCCGGCGCAGCTCACCGACGACGCCGACGTCCTCGACCCGTCCGCGGAGTCGCAGGTCGAGGACTCCCTCGACCAGCTGCGTTCCGCCGAGGGCACGCAGCTGTTCGTCGTCTACGTGTCGTCGTTCGACGGCGTGCAGCAGGGCCAGTGGGCGCAGGCGACAGCGGAGGCGTCGGGCCTGGGCACCGGTGACGCGCTGTTCGCCGTCGCGGTCGACGACCGGCGCTACGGCTACTGGGTGCCCGACGACTTCCCCCTGACCGACGCCGAGATCGAGCAGCTGCTGGTCTCCGACGTCGACCCGCTGCTGTCCCAGGACGACTGGGACGGCGCGGCGGTCGCGCTCGCCGACGGGCTCGCCGGGGACGGCGGTGGCTCCGGGGACGGCGGCTCGGGCAGCGGGCTGGGCACGGTCGCGGTGGTCGGCGGCATCGCGGCGGTCGCGGGCGGGGCCTACCTGGTCTCGCGGTCCCGCCGGCGCCGGCAGGGACCCCCGCCCACCCAGCGGCTGGAGCGTCCCGACCCGCACGCCGGCGTGCCCACCGAGCAGCTGGAGGGGCAGGCCAGCACGGCGCTGCTGGAGCTGGACGAGGCGGTCAAGACCTCCCGGCTCGACCTCGACTACGCCCGGCTGCAGTACGGCCAGGAGGCGGTCGCCGGCTTCGCCGAGGCGCTGGCCGCCTCGGAGCAGGACCTGGCCCGGGCCTTCTCGCTGCGCCAGCAGCTGGACGACGAGCACCCCGAGGACGAGCCCACGAAGCGGCGCATGGTCACCGAGATGCTCCAGCTGACCGCCGCGGCCGACGCCCGTCTCGACGAGCAGGCGGAGGCCTTCGACCGGCTGCGCGACCTGGAGCGCACCGCGCCGCAGGCCCTCGACGCGCTGGCCTCACGGGCCACGGCGCTGCGCGGCCGGCTGCCCGCCGAGGAGGAGCGCTTCACCGCGCTGCAGCGCCGCTACGCGGCCGCCGCGCTGGCGCCGGTCGCCGACAACCTGGCGCAGGCCCGGGCGCGGCTGGACGCCGCCGAGCAGGAGATCACCGAGGCACGCGACGAGATCGCGGCCGGTCGCCCGGGCGCCGCGGTCGGGGACATCCGGGTCGCCGAGGACGCCCTCGCCCAGACCGGCACGCTGATGGACGCCGTCGCCCGCCTGGGCACCGACCTGCAGGCGGCCGAGGCCCGGGTGGCGCAGGTGCGGGCCGAGACCGAGGAGGACCTCGCCGAGGCCCGCGCGCTGGTCGCGGGGGGCACCGGCAGCGGACTGCGGCCGCAGGTGGCCCGCGCCGAGGCGGCCCTGACCGCGGCCGACGCCGCGCTGCGCCCGGCCGACGGCGGACTGCCCGACCCGATGGCGGCCCTCCGCCAGCTGGAGGAGGCCGACATCGCGCTGGAGCAGGCGCTCGCCGTGGCGCGGGACGCCGAGGAGCGGGTGCGGCGGGCCGCGGCGTCGCTGGACCAGGCGCTGCTCACGGCCCGGTCGGGCATCGCGGCGGCCGGCGACTTCATCAGCACCCGCCGCGGTGCCGTCGGCCCCGAGGCCCGCACCCGGCTGGCCGAGGCGCAGCGGCACCTGGACCTCGCGGTCGCGCAGGGGCGCACCGAC
The DNA here is from genome assembly GCA_035474935.1 of Geodermatophilus sp. Classification (GTDB taxonomy): domain Bacteria; phylum Actinomycetota; class Actinomycetes; order Mycobacteriales; family Geodermatophilaceae; genus Geodermatophilus. Next base: position 2,638 of record DATIMX010000246.1, read on the forward strand.
CCCGTCGGGGGGCTGCGGGAGGCCCAGCTGGCCGGCGCGCTGGCCCAGGAGGCGCTGCAGCGGGCGCAGTCCGACGTGGCCGGCTGGGGCGGCGGCGGGTACGGGCCCGGCGGCTTCGGCGGCGGCTACGGGCCGGGCGGCTTCGGCGGCGGCTACGGCGGGGGCCGCGGCGGCGTGGACCTCGGCAGCCTGGTGCTCGGCGGGATCCTCTTCGGCGGCGGTCGCGGCGCAGGCGGCTACGGCGGTTCCTACGGAGGTGGCGTCGGCGGGGGCTCCTTCGGCGGCGGGGGCGGGTCCCGCGGCGGCGGGCGCGGTCCGGGCAGCTTCGGCGGCTCGCGCAGCCGCGGCCGCTCCGGAGGAGGGCGGTTCTGAGCGGCGTCCCCGAGTCCCTGGGAACTGTCGGTCCCCGGTGCCAGGGTGTCCTCCCCCACCCGACGAGGAGGAACGATGCCCACTCGGAACACCCCGTGGCCGGCCGGCACCCCCTGCTGGATCGACTACGGCGCCTCGGAGATCGACGCCGCCAAGGACTTCTACGGCCGCCTGTTCGGCTGGGAGTTCACCGGCGGTGACCCCGACTACGGCGGGTACCTCAACGCCACGCGCAACGGCGAGGCGGCCGCCGGCCTGGGCCCGCTGATGGACCCGGGCGACTCCCCGGGCTGGACGACGTACTTCGCGACCGACGACGCCGCGGCCACGGCCGCCCGCATCCGGGAGGCCGGCGGCACCGTCGTCGTGGAGCCCATGGAGGTCGGGCCGATGGGCACGATGGTCATCGCCACCGACCCGCAGGGCAACGCGTTCGGCCTCTGGCAGTCCGGCGAGCACACCGGCTACCGGGTCTTCAACGAGCACGGGTCGCTGGTGTGGAGCGAGGCCGCGGTCGACGACCCGGCGGCCGTCCGGGAGTTCTACACGGCGGTGTTCGGCTTCACCTGGGCCGAGGTGCCCGGCGCGGAGGGCTATCAGACCTTCGCGATCGGGGACCGCATGCTCGGAGGCCTCGGCGGCCACCAGCCGGGCTCCCCGAAGGGCTGGACGGTGTGCTTCGCGGTCGACTCCACCGACGAGGCCGTCGCCACCGTGGAGTCCGGTGGCGGCAAGGTGACGATGGCGCCGATGGACACCGAGTACGGCCGCTTCGCCGTGGTGGAGGACCCGTGGGGTGCCCCGCTGTCGGTGATGCAACCGCCTTCGGGCAGCTGAACGAGGGTGGCCCCCCTGCAGGGTCCCACCGCGAGCGTGCGAGTGGTGGGGGGCAGGGGGGTCCTCTTTCAGCCCCGGATCTGCCCGTAGGTGTGCTCGGGGCGCAGCCGGACGACGAGCCGGCGGTCGGCGACCATGGCGGCGCGGTAGGCGTCCCAGTCCTCGTGCTCGCCGCTGAGCGTGCGGTAGTAGCCGACGAGTTCCTCGACGGTGGCGTCGTGCGGGTCGGCCGCGACCGGGCTGAGTTCGGCGGTGCCCTCGACGGCGACCCACGTCCAGAAGTCCGCCGAGGTCACGTGCAGGGTCGCCCGGGGGTCGGCCTGCAGGTTGCGGGTCTTCGCGCGGTCGGCGGTCACCGAGATGCGGGCCAGCTGCTGCTCGTCGTCCCACGCGTAGAAGAGGTTCGACAGCTGCGGCCGCCCGTCGCGCTTGAGGGTGGCGAGCACGCCGGCGTGCTGGGAGGCGACGAAGGCGAGCATGCGCGGGTCGACGGTCATGCCGGCAGCAACGCCGTCCCCCGAGCCGTTGTGCCCGGTCCCGGGCGGCCC
>DATIMX010000247.1:0-1715 GCA_035474935.1 Geodermatophilus sp.
TCCCAGTTCGGGTTCTCCCAGATGACCGTGGCGCCCATGCCCAGGCCCACGCACATGGCGGTCAGGCCGTAGCGGACGTCGGGCCGCTCGGCGAACTGCCGCGACAGCTGCGTCATCAGCCGGACGCCCGACGAGGCCAGCGGGTGGCCGACGGCGATCGCGCCGCCCCACGGGTTGACCCGCGGGTCGTCGTCGGCGATGCCGAAGTGGTCGAGGAAGGCCAGCACCTGGACGGCGAAGGCCTCGTTGAGCTCGAACAGCCCGATGTCGTCGATGGTCAGGCCGGTGCGGGCCAGCGCGCGCTCGGTGGAGGGCACCGGGCCGACACCCATCACCTCGGGCTCGACGCCGACGAAGCCGTAGCCGACCAGTCGCATGCCGACGTCGAGGCCGAGCTCGAGTGCGACCTCCTCGGCGGCCAGCAGGCAGCCGGTGGCGCCGTCGTTGAGGCCGGCCGCGTTGCCCGCGGTCACGTTGCCGTGCGGGCGGAACGGGGTCTTCAGCGTCGCCAGGCCCTCGAGCGTGGTGCTCGGCCGCGGCGGCTCGTCGATGGTGGCCAGCCCCCAGCCCTGCTCGGCGCTGCGCGTGGAGACGGTCACCAACTCCGGCCCGATCTGCCCGTTGGCGACGGCCTTGGCGTACTTCTGCTGGCTGGCGAGCGCGAACGCGTCGGCGCGCTCCCTGGTCAGGTGCGGGAAGCGGTCGTGCAGGTTCTCGGCGGTGGAGCCCATGACGAGCGCGGAGCCGTCGACCAGCTTCTCGCTGAAGAACCGCGGGTTCGGGTCGGCGCCCTCGCCCATCGGGTGGCGGCCCATGTGCTCGACGCCGCCGGCGATCGCCACGTCGTAGGCGCCGAAGGCGATGCCGCTCGCGGTGGTGGTCACCGCGGTCATCGCGCCGGCGCACATGCGGTCGATGGCGTAGCCGGGCACCGACTTCGGCAGCCCGGCCAGCAGCGCGGCGGTGCGGCCGATGGTCAGGCCCTGGTCGCCGACCTGCGTGGTGGCGGCGATGGCCACCTCGTCCACGCGGTCGGCCGGCAGCGCCGGGTTGCGGCGCAGGAGCTCGCGGATCACGCGCACGACCAGGTCGTCGGCGCGGGTCTCGGCGTAGATGCCCTTCGGGCCGGCCTTGCCGAAGGGGGTGCGCACGCCGTCGACGAAGACGACCTCACGCAGCGAGCGGGACATGGGACCTCCGCAGCGGATCGGTACCGGGCCGGGACGGCGCGGCACCGATGAAGTTACCCGCCGGTAACCGGAGGCGGCGACACCCTCCCGAGGGTGTCGCGCCGGCGTATCCCGACGTCGAGATCACGGGATCTCGCACGGACACGAGCCTCCCGTCGTGCGAGATCACGCGATCTCGACGGGAGGGGCAGCCTCGTCAGGCCCGGTTGAGCGCGTCGGTGAGCAGGTCGCGGGTCAGCTCGACCTGCCACTCCCGGGCGCCGCCGGCTCGCAGCGTCGCGGCCACGGTGTCGGCGTCCCGCGGCTCGGGCGGGGTCCACATCAACCGGCGCACGAGGTCGGGGGAGAGCAGGTTCTCCACCGGCAGGGAGTGCGTGGCGGCCAGCTCGGCCAGGCCGGCGCGGGCGGCCTGCAGCCGGGTGGCGGCGGCCGGGTCGCGGTCGGCCCAGCGGTTCACCGGCGGCGGGCCGTCGCCGGGGCGGCTGTGCGGGGGCAGCTCGGACTCCGGCAGCTCCCGGCCGCGGG
>DATIMX010000248.1:0-18741 GCA_035474935.1 Geodermatophilus sp.
TCACCGCCGCGGATCTCGGCCGGCCGACGCCGTGCGGCGACTGGGACCTGCGGACCCTCCTCCTGCACCTCGCCGACGCTGCCGACGCCCTCTCCGGCCTCGTCGCCACCGGCGAGCTGGTCTTCCCGGCGCCGCGGTCGGACCGCCCCGACGCCGCCGCCCTCGACCCCGTGGCCGTGGCCCAGGACCGGATCCACCGCCTGCTCGCCGTCCTGACGGGGGCGACGCGGACCGGCACCGCCGCGGCCGCCCACGCGGCCGCGATCGAACTGGGCCTCCACGGCTGGGACGTCGCGACGGCCTGCGGGTCGGGACGCCGGATGCCCCCGGAACTGGCCGCCGCCCTCCTCCGGACGGCGACCTCGCTGATCGACGACCGGACCCGCCGGCCCGCCTTCGGCCCGCCCGTGGCGGTCCCCGCGGCGGCGGATCCGGAGGACCGCCTCGTGGCCTTCCTCGGCCGACGTCCGGGTCCTCCGCTCAGCTCGTGACGTCCTTGGTGGTGAAGTTCGCCCAGGCCGCCGCCAGCAACACGCCGACGTAGACGCCCTGCAGCGCCAGCCCGCGGACGACGTCCCGCCACAGGATCGGGTCGCGGAACAGGTCGACGAAGGCCAGCCAGTACCGGGTGGGCAGGTAGGGCGCGATCGGCGAGGCGGCGTCCAGGGTGAACAGCAGCGAGGAGGTGACCAGCACCGCCAGCGCGCCGAGCGCGGCGGCCAGCGGCGAGTCGGTCAGCGTGGAGAAGAACAGCCCGAAGGCGGCGACGCCGAGCATGGAGACCGTCACGTAGCCGATCGCCATGAGGCTGCGGCCGGCCAGCTCCTGCTGCGACAGCGAGGTGCCCGACACCGACGTCCCGCCGCCGACGGGCTGGGCGTCGAACAGTGTCGTCCCGACGACGTAGCCCACGCCCGCCACCACCAGCACGGTGACCAGCACGAACGCGATGACCGCGAGCAGCTTGGCCACGAGCAGGCGGGTGCGCCCGGCGGGGCGGACCAGCAGGTAGCGCAGCGTGCCGGCCTGCGCCTCGCCGGCGACGGCGTCCCCGGCGACGACGGCGACCGCGATGGGCAGGAACAGCGGCAGCACGATGGCCAGGGCCGCCAGCGGGAACAGCGCGCCGTTGGTGAGGACGGCGGACAGGAACGGCGGGCCCTCCCCCGGCCGCGGGGCCAGGTCGGTCAGCTGCACCAGGACGGCGACCAGCACCGGCAGCGCGTTGAGGACGGCGATCGTCACCCAGGTGCGCGGACGGCGGAACAGCTTGCGCAGCTCGACACCGATCACCGGGCCGCCTCCACCCGGTCGGCGCTGGTGCCGGCCGCGGCGAGCACGACCTCCTCCAGGGTCGGCCGCTGCAGCGCCAGCCCGGTCACCGGCACCCCCGCGCCCACGAGCAGCGCGTTGACCTCGGCCGGGTCGGCGCCGCGCACCACCACCCGCGAGCCCTCCACCCCGAGCACCCGGCCGTCGAGCACGGCCCGCACCCGGTCGGCGGCCGGGGTGTCCACCACCGTCGCGCCGGTGGGCGCGGTCAGCCGGGCCAGCTCGTCCTGCAGCACCAGCCGGCCGCGGTCCAGCACGCCGACCCGGGTGCACAGCTGCTCGACCTCGGCCAGCAGGTGGCTGGAGAGGAAGACCGTCGTCCCGCCGCGGTGCAGCTCCAGCAACAGGTCCCGGATCTCGTGGATGCCCTGCGGGTCCAGGCCGTTGGTGGGCTCGTCGAGCACCAGCAGCTCCGGGCGGCGCAGCAGCGCGGCGGCCAGCCCGAGCCGCTGCCGCATGCCGAGGGAGTAGGCGCGCACCGGCCGGCGGTCGATGCCACCCAGGCCCACCTGCCCGAGCACCTCCTCGATGCGGGCGCGGCGGGTGCGCCGGGAGCCGCCCGGCCCGGCCGCGTCGATCAGCGCGAGGTTGGCCCGGCCGGACAGGTGCCCGTGGTGTGCCGGCCCCTCGACCAGTGCGCCCACCCGGGGCAGCACCCGGCGGCCGGCGCGCGGCATCCGCTCGCCCAGCAGCTCCACCTCACCGGAGGTCGGCAGCACCAGCCCCAGCAGCATCCGCACCGTCGTCGTCTTGCCCGAGCCGTTGGCGCCGAGGAAGCCGTAGACGTCACCGGCCCGGACGTCGAGGTCGATACCGTCGACCGCGCGCAGCCGGCCGTAGCGCTTGACCAGCCCCCGGGTGCGGATCACCGAGCTCATGACGCGGCCCCGGGCAGCCGGCGGGCGGCGTCGGCCAGCGCGTCGAGGGTGACCGTGCCGGTGAGCACGTAGGCCGGGCCGTCGGGCGGGGTCACCAGCATCAGCCCCAGCGGGCCCGCGGCGACCCGGGTGCCGAGCTCGTCGGTGACGGCGTCCGGGCTGGCGCTCAGCGCCTCGCGCAGCCCCCCGGCCAGCCGGCCGGGCACCGGCGCGGCCGCCAGCAGGGTCACGCCGCGGCCGTACACGCCGACCGCGTCGGGCACCCCCTCGAAGCCCCGCCGCGGCAGGCCGGCGAGCTCACCGGGCAGCCGCACGTCCGGCGCCCGCTCCTCGGCCTGCGCGATCAGCCCCTCGGTGTCGGGCGCGGTCAGCAGGGTGGCCTCCGGCGGCGGGGTGAACGCGACGACGTCCGCCGGGGGGACGGTGAGGTCCAGGTCGAGGAAGCGGGTGTCCAGCGCCGCCAGGTCGGCGTCCCGGGCGAACACCTCCACCTGCAGCGGCAGCCCGCTGGCGGCGTCGACCCAGACGTCGACCCGCCCCACGGACGCGGCCGGCTCAGCGGGCACCAGCCGCAGGCCGAGCGCATCGCGGCCGGCCACCCGGCGGGCGCCGGAGCGGGAGAGCTCGTCGTCGGTGGCCTCGGACAGCAGCCGCCGGCCGAGCGCGGCGGGCAGCAGGTCCGGCGGGGTGGGCAGCGCGAGGGACGCCGGGGCGCCTCGGGTGGCGGTGGCGGCCTCGAAGTCCCACGTCCAGGTGCCGCCGGGGTCGCGGTACACGCCGGTCTCCCCCGCCGCGGTGACCAGGTCGACCCGGTGGTCCTCCGGCCCACGCCACCACACCCGCATCAGCGTCCGGTCGCTGAACAGGTCGGCGACGTCGGTGAGCCGCTCGGACACCGGCAGCGCCAGGCCACCGGCGGAGACCGCGTAGCCGGAGAAGCCGACGTCCGCGCTGGCCAGCACCGCGGCCCGCAGCTGCGCCGCCGGGACCTCGGTGTCGTCGGCGGGCAGGGCGGCCACGACCGACGGCAGCGCCACCAGCGCCGCCACGAGCAGGCCGACCGCCGCCCAGCGGGCGAGCGCGCCCCGCCCCCGTGCCGCCATGCGTCCCACGGTACGAGCGGGCGGCGACACGCCGGGGCTCAGTGCGACGCGGTGGCCCCCTGCAGAAGAAGGACCCCGTCCTCCCCACCCCTCGCAGGCTCAGGGTGGGACCCGGGACGGGGCCGCTCCGGTCAATGCGAGTCGGTGTGTGCCTTGCGGCGGTGCACCGTGAGGTTCATGACGAGCACGATCAGCGCCCCGACGACCAGCCCGGCGAGCGCGCTGGCGAGGGTGTTGACGAGCCACCCCACGACCCCGCCGAGGGCCCCGGTGGCCTCGTGCGCGAGTTCTTCCAGGTGGTGCACGGCGCCGTAGACGGCGTGCAACCCCAGCTCGTCCGAGCCCACCAGCAGGATGTGACCGCCGACCCACAGCATCGCGGCGGTCCCGACCACGGTCAGGGCGGTGAGCAGCCGCGGCATCGCCTTCACCAGCCCGTGGCCGAACCGGGAGATCCCCTTCCCGGAGCGCTGGGACAGGGACAGGCCGACGTCGTCCATCTTCACGATGAGGCCGACGACGCCGTACACGAGGATCGTGATGCCGACCGCGACGAGCGCGAGGATCACCGCCCGGGAGAGGAACGCCTCGTCGGCCACCTCGTTCAGCGAGATCACCATGATCTCCGCCGAGAGGATGAAGTCGGTGCGCACGGCCCCGGACACGATCGTCTTCTCGTCCGGGAGCGCCTGCTCCGCCGATGCGTGGGCCTCGGAGTGACCGCTGAGCTTGTGCCAGACCTTCTCCGCGCCCTCGTAACACAGGTAGGCCCCTCCGATCATCAGGATCGGTGTGAGGAGGAACGGCAGGAACTGGCTGAGCAGCAGGATGGCCGGCAGGATGATCAGCAGCTTGTTGCGCAGCGAGCCGACGGCGATGCGCCGGATGATCGGCAGCTCCCGCTCGGCGGCCAGACCGTGCACGTACTGCGGCGTGACGGCGGTGTCGTCGACGACGACACCCGCGGCCTTCACGCTGGCCCGTCCTGCAGCCGCCCCGATGTCGTCGACGGAGGCGGCGGCGGCGCGCGCCAGCACCGCCACGTCGTCGAACAGGGCTACGAGTCCACCGGCCACGGAACGTCCTCCCAGTTGGTCTGCACTCGTGTGCAGTCTCGGCGATCATGGCCCGTCCGGCCGCTCCGGGCGCGACTCCCCGCTCGGCATCCCCGGCAGGACTACCCGGCTGGGGACACGCCGAACGCCCAGTCCGGAGGGTCCGTCGTCCGGCGGCCGGGACCGGCACCCTGGGGGACGGGCTGCTCACCGGGTGCAGCAGGAGGGCAGGACCATGCGGACGGCGGACGACGAGGGCGCGGCGCTGTGGCCCGACCGGTACCTCACCGAAGGCCGGCTGGTCGTCGTCCGCTCGCCCCGGCGGGAACCGTCGTCGCGGTGGGCGCGGCTGCGCGCGGCCGCCGTCCGGCTGGACCGGGCCGTCCGCGCCCGGCTGGGACTGCCGTCCTCCGCTCCCGAGCCGCCGTCCCCGGCACCCGAGGCGGCCTTCGCGGCGTGGGACACCACCGAGGCGCGCGTCGCCGCGGCCGCCGGGCGGGCGTGGGCGGAGACGGTGCGCGAGCCGTCCTGGTCCTCCCCGCTGCTCGCCGCGAGCCGCTTCGACGGCCAGGCCGAGGTCGACCGCATCGTCGACCTCGCGCTGCGCATCCGGTCGGCCCGCGTCTCCCTCGGGGTGCGCCCGCCCGGGACGGCGGCGGACTACTGGGACCGCCAGTCCGCCGCGCTGGAGGCCGCCGCGCTCCGGCTCGGGCACCGCGCCGACGCGCTGATCCGCTACCGCGACCAGGCCGCGCTGCTCTCGGCCGAGCTGCGCCAGCTCGCCGACCTGGAGCGGCTCGAGCGCAGCGCCGCGGAGGTCGACGGGATCACGGCCGCGACGTCGGCGCTGCCCGGCCGGGGGGACGGCGACCTGCGCGCGGTGGCCGACGAGATCGGCGCGGTGCGCAGCGCGGTGGCCGAGCTGGTCGAGCTGATGACCCGCACCCGCGCGCCGCTGGCGGAGCCACCGGGCTGAGCGGAGACGGCGTCCGTGGGGCGGTGTGGCGGTTGCGCGTGGACGACGGACGCGCCGCCCCGTTCGGTCCACCGGCCGCCCGAGAGGTACCTCCCCGCAACCTCCACCCCTGCTTCCAGGAGGAAGCAGCGGTGGAGCATGCGTCGACCACGTCTCCACGCCTCCCGCCCAGGCGAACGGGCCGTGGGCCACGACGGTCGGGGGTCCGCGTGCATGGCCCGGGAACGACCGTGGGTAGAGCGACTTCATGGCGCCTCCCCTCAGTGACGCGGTCGTCGTCGACGTCCTCCGCCGGGTCGACCGGCTGACGACGCCGCTGGTCCGCCGGCTCGGCCGCCCACCGGAGACGCCGCAGGCGGAGCGGGAGCAGTGGTGGGCCGCCGGGGTCTCCCGCGTCGCCGCCGGCGCCAGCGCCGTCCCCCGCCTCGCCGGCAGGCTCGCCGACCTGCTGCCGCTGCAGAACACGATCGGCTCCGCGGTCCAGGCCGTGGTGGTCGGCGGGGTGGCCTCCGAGCACGGCGTCGAGGACGAGGCCGAGCGGGTGTCGCTGCTCGCCCACGTGCTGCTCGACCGCGACCTGCCCGCCGAGCGGGTGCGGCCGCTGCTGGAACGGGCCCCCGGCGCCTACACCGACGACGTCCTCGGGGACAGGGAGGACCGCAGCGCCGTCCGCACCCTGTGGCGGGTGGCCCGGCTGCTCGGCCGCATCGACGACACCCTCGACGCCCGACCCAAGGGCAAGCTGCGGCACCGGGCCCTGTCGAACCTGCCGGTGGTCGGCACGCTCGGCGGTTACGCGGCCGAGCGGGAGGGCCTGCGCCGGGCGGCGGCCGCGACGGCGGCCCTGCTGGCCGGCCGCGCCACCCGGACCGCCGCGGCGGACCCCGCTCAGTGAGGAGCGGGGACCGCCAGCAGGTTGGCGTAGACCTCGCGGGTCGCCGTCGACCGGTTCATGGTGATGAAGTGGATGCCGGGGACGCCCTCGTCGAGCAGCGTCCGGCACAGCTCGGTGGCGACCTCGACGCCGTAGGCCCGCACCGCGGCCCGCGCCTCGGGGGTGTCACCGTCCAGCTCGGCGAAGCGGGCGGCCAGGTGCTCGGGGAACGCCTGGCCGGACAGCTGCACGATGCGGGTGATCTGCCGGGCGTTGGTCACCGGCATGACCCCGGCGATGATCGGCACCTCGCAGCCGGTGGCGGCCACCCGGTCGCGCATCCGCAGGTAGTCCTCCGTGCGGAAGAACATCTGGGTGATCGCGAAGTCGGCGCCGGCCCGGCACTTGCGCACGAACATCTCGACGTCGGTCTCGAAGTCCGGCGAGCGCGGGTGCCGCTCCGGGAAGGCGGCCACGCCGACGGAGAAGTCACCCATGGAGCGGATCAGCTCGACCAGCTCGGCGGCGTAGGTCAGCCCCTCCGGATGGGCCACCCACTCCGCCTGCGGGTCGGCACCCGGCGGGTCCCCGCGCAGCGCCAGCAGGTTCCGCACGCCCGCCGCGGCCAGCCGGCTGATCACGTGCCGGAGCTCGGCGACGCTGTGGTCGACGGCGGTGAGGTGCGCCAGCGGGGTCATCGTCGTCTCGGTGGCGATGCGCTCGGTGACCGAGACGGTGCCCTCGCGCGTAGACCCACCGGCGCCGTAGGTGACCGACACGAACGACGGCTGCAGCCGCTCGAGCTCGCGCAGCGCCGTCCACAGCTGGGTGGCGCCCTCGGGGCTCTTGGGCGGGAAGAACTCGAAGGACCACGTCGGCCCGCTCTCGGCGAGCAGCTCCCGCACGGTCCGCGTCATGGACAGCGAGGATACGGACCCGCCGGCGTCCGGCCCGCGCTGCATCCGCCCGGCACGCCCCCGGAGAAGGTCTTCCGGCACCGCCGCCCCACCGGCCCCAGGAGGCAGACCCCGTGGCCCTGACCGACTCCGCCCGGATCCCGGCCGCGCCTGATCGAGTCGCGCGCGATACTCATTCGGTGACCGCCGGGGCGCAGCAGCGCGAGACACCCTTCCTCCCCCCGGCTCCCCCGCCGGCCGCTGCCGAGATCGACCGCGTGCGCGCGGCCGTCGGGGCCGCCCTCTCGGACTTCCTCGAGGTGCAGCGGGAGACCCTCGCCGCGATGGACCAGTCGCTGCTCCCGGTGGTCGACGAGGTCTGCGCCCTGGCCGACGGCGGCAAGCGGCTGCGTCCGCTGTTCGCCTACTGGGGCTGGCGCGGCTTCAGCGGCGAGGGGCCCCGGGAGCCCGACGCTGCGGTGCTGCGGGCGGTCGCCGCGCTGGAGTTCGTGCACGCCAGCGCGCTGGTGCACGACGACGTGATGGACGGCGCGCTGACCCGCCGCGGCCGCCCGGCCACCCACGTCGGCTTCGCCTCCCGGCACGGGGACGGCGCGCTGGCCGGGGACGGCGACGCCTTCGGCCTGGGCGCGGCGATCCTCGTCGGCGACCTCGCGCTGGTGTGGTCCGACGAGCTGCTGCGCTGCTCGGGCATCTCCCCCGCCGCGCTGTCCCGGGCCCGCCAGGTCTGGGACACCATGCGCACCGAGGTGACCGCGGGGCAGTACCTGGACCTGCTGCGCGCCGCCGGCGGGCTGCCCGGTGCGCAGGGCGCGCTGACCGTGGCCCGCTACAAGAGCGCCGGCTACACCGTGCAGCGGCCGCTGCAGCTGGGCGCCGCCATCGCCGGCGCCGGTGAGCGGGCCGCCGAGACCTACACCGCGATCGGCCTGCCGCTGGGTGAGGCGTTCCAGCTGCGCGACGACGTCCTCGGGGTGTTCGGCGACCCGTCGGTCACCGGCAAGTCCGCCGACGACGACCTGCGGGAGGGCAAGCAGACGCTGCTGGTGGCGCTGGCCGAGGAGGCCGCGGACGGCGACGGACGGCGGCTGCTCGCCGAGGCGCTGGGGAACCCCGACGCCGGCCCGGCCGAGTTCGGCGCGCTGCGGGCGCTCTTCGAGTCCACCGGCGCCCGCGCGCAGGTCGAGCAGCGGATCGCCGAGCGCACGGCGCTCGCCCGCACCGCCATCGCCGAGGCCCCGCTGGCCGACGACGCCCGGGTCGCTCTCGACGCGCTGGCCGTCGCCGCGACCAGCCGCACCGCCTGATGGTCCGCACCGTCCCCGGGCGCACCGACCGCGTCGTCGTCGTGGGCGCCGGCCTCGCCGGGCTGTCGGCCGCCCTGCGGCTGCGCGGCGCCGGCCGGGAGGTCACCGTCGTCGAGCGCGCCTCCGGTCCCGGCGGGCGCGCCGGCCGGATCGAGGAGCGCGGCTACGCCCTCGACACCGGCCCGTCGGTGTTCACCGCCCCGGAGCTGGTCGCCGACACCCTCGCCGCGGTCGGCGAGAAGCTCGAGGACCGGCTCACCCTCGTCCCGCTGGAGACCACCTACCGCGCGCAGTTCGCCGACGGCTCGCACCTCGACGTGCACGCCGACGTCGACGCCTTCGCCGCCGAGGTGGAGGCGCTGTGCGGGCCCGGCGAGGCGACGGCGCTGCGCCGCTACCTGGCCGACCTGGCGGAGCTCTACCGGCTGCAGCTGACCACCTTCATCGACCGCAACCTCGACACCCCGCTGGACCTGCTCGGCCCCGAGCTGGTCCAGCTGGCCCGGCGCGGCGGCTTCGGCCGGCTGTCCCGGCACGTCGAGCGGCACTTCACCGACGACCGGCTGCGCCGGCTGTTCAGCTTCCAGGCCCTCTACGCCGGGGTCTCGCCGTACCGCGCGATCGCCGCCTACGCGGTCATCGCCCAGCTCGACATCGGCGCCGGCGTCTGGCACCCGGTGGGCGGGATCGCCGCCGTCCCCCGCGCGATGGCCGCCGCGGCCGCCGACGCCGGGGTCGCGCTCCGCTACGACGCCGGCGTCCGTGAGCTCGAGCTCCGCGGCTCCCGGGTCACCGGCGTGCTGCTCGACGACGGCGAGCGGCTGCCCGCCGACGCCGTCGTCGTCACCGTCGACCGGCCGGAGGCGCTGGTGCCCGGGTTCCGGCGGCTGCGGCGGCCGGTGTACTCGCCGTCCTGCGTGGCGGTGCACGTCGGCGTCCGCAGCGAGCTGGCCGGCCAGGCGCACCACACGATCAGCTTCGGCACCGCCTGGCGCGAGGTCTTCGACGAGCTCACCCGGGACGGCCGGCCGATGACCGACCCGAGCCTGCTGGTCAGCATGCCGTCGCGCACCGACCGCAGCCTCGCCCCCGAGGGCGGCCAGGCGCTGAGCATCGTCGCGCCGACCCCGAACCTGGACCCGCACAGCGGCGGCAACCCCGACCTGGACTGGACGACGCTGGGCCCCCGCTACCGCGACGAGGTGCTGGGCGTGCTGGAGGAGCGCGGCTGGGCCGGGCTGACCGGCGCGATCGAGGTCGAGCACGTCGACACCCCGCTGACCTGGGCGGCGCAGGGCATGGCCGCCGGGACGCCGTTCGCGCTGGCGCACACCTTCGGCCAGACCGGCCCGTTCCGGACGCCGACGCTCCCCCGGCGCGGCCCGGAGAACGTCGTCCTCGCCGGCTCGTCGGTGCAGCCCGGCGTCGGCGTGCCCATGGTCGTCATCAGCGGCCGGCTCGCCGCCGAACGGATCACCGGACGGAACCCCCGATGACGCTCGTCGACCCGCCGCGCACGCAGGCCGAACGGCAGGCGCTGCTCGACGCCGCCTATCGGCACTGCGCGGCGATCAACGCCGAGCACGGCAAGAGCTACCACCTGGCGACCCGGCTGCTGACCCCGGACCGGCGCCCGGCGATCCACGCCCTCTACGCCGCCGCCCGCACCGCCGACGACCTCGTCGACCACCCGGGCGCCGACCCGGCCGGCGACCTCGCCGAGTGGTCCCGAGCGCTGCTGGCCGAGCTGGAGACCGGCTGGTCCGACGACCCCGTGCGGCTGGCCACCGTGCACACCTACCGCCGGTACGCGATCCCGGTCGAGCACCTGGTCGACTTCCTCGCCGCGATGACCAGCGACCTCGACGTCACCGGGTACGCCGACATGGACGCCCTCGACCGCTACATGTGGGGCTCGGCGTCGGTCATCGGCCTGCAGGTGCTGCCCGTGCTCGGCACCGCGGAGGGCGTGGCCCTCGAGGAGGCCGCCCCGCACGCCATCGCGCTGGGCGAGGCCTTCCAGCTGACCAACTTCCTGCGCGACGTCGCGGAGGACGTCGACCGCGGCCGGGTCTACCTCCCCGCCGACCTGATGGCCGCGCACGGCGTCACCCGCGAGCAGCTCGCCGCGAAGCGGTACGACGCGGCCTTCCGCGAGCTGATGCGGGAGATGGTCGCCATCGTGCGCCGCCGCTACGACGACGCAGCCCCGGGGACGCCGATGCTCGCGCCGGAGTCCCGCGACTGCGTGCGCGCGGCCACCGACCTCTACGGCGGCATCCTCACCGAGATCGAGCGGGCCGACTACCGGGTGCTCGACCGCCGGGTGCGGGTGTCCACGCCGCGGCGCCTGGCGGTGTTCGCCCGCCGGTTGACCGCCGCCCAGCTGGCCAGGGTCAGGGTGACCATGGCGAAGCCGAACAGCAGGTCCTCGACCGGCGCATAGGCGATCCGCGGGCCCCAGATCGCGTCCGGGTCGTAGGTGACGACCCCCAGCCCGGTCAGCACGCCGTTCATCAGCAGCTGGAACGTGATGATGATCGCGTAGGCCACCCAGAACACCGGCCGGGTGACCATCCGCGTGCGGTAGACGGCCAGGTCCAGCACGAGGACGGCGACCACCGCGGTGACCGCGAGCGCGCTGTAGCTCACCGGCCGATCTCGGCTTCCTCAGCCGGGTAGCCGGCGTCCCAGCCCGTCACCTTGCGCACCGCCTCCAGCGCCAGCACCGAGCACAGCGGGACGACGAGGAAGAACAGCACCTCCTCGACCGGGATGCCCCCCGGCAGCCGGACGCCGAGGGTCAGCTCGTCGGAGTAGTCCCAGTGGCCCTGCGCGATCGCGTACAGCACCCAGACCACGAAGACGGCGAACTCCGGCGCGACCGCGAGCAGCAGCCGCCGCCAGCGGGGGTAGACCCGCACCCGCAGCAGGAGCTCGAGCGGCGCGGTGACGACCAGGCAGCCGGCCAGCAGCGCGAGGTAGGTCAGCTGCCCCATGCGTCGACGCTCAGAACGCCAGGGCCTGGGCGCGCCGGGTGACCTCGGTGTGCCGGTCGCTGCGCAGCGCGTGCACGGGGGTGCCCGGCAGCGTGTCGTCCGCGCGGAACAGCCACTCGAAGACCTCCTCGTCGCTGAACCCGCCGTCCTTGAGCACGGTGATCAGGCCGGGCAGGTGCTTGAGGACGGCGCCGTCCTGGAGGAAGTCGGCCGGGATCCGGCTGTTGCCGCTGCCGGGGACGGCCATGAGCTTGTGCTCGCGCAACAACTGGCGGACCCGGTTCGGCGAGACCCCCAGCACGCCGGCGACCTCAGCGGGGGTGAGCGTCTCCATGACGTCCGAGCGTATGACCCCGCCGCAGTCCGCCGTGCCCGGGACGCCGACCCGCCGACCAGTGCCCCGATACCAGCCCGGGACGCCGACCCGCCGGCCGGCTGCCCCGATAGCATGGGGCGGGGCCGTGACTGGCGCTGCTGAGGTGGACCACCACCGGGGAGCGGCCCGCACCACCCCGCCGGGCGCCTGGGCACCCACTCGTCGTCCCCTCGCGCTGGAGCCCCGCCATGACCGACGCCACCACCTCCTCCGACGCCACCCCCGCCGCCATGCCCCACGCCGACGTCGCCTCCGCCGCCTACCGCAACGCGCTGCAGGTCATCGGGGCCGTGGAGCCCCGGGTGGCCGACGCGATCGGCGCGGAGCTCGCCGACCAGCGGGCCTCGCTGAAGCTGATCGCCAGCGAGAACTACGCCAGCCCCGCCGTGCTGCTCACCATGGGCAACTGGCTGTCGGACAAGTACGCCGAGGGCACCATCGGCCACCGCTTCTACGCCGGCTGCCAGAACGTCGACACCGTCGAGGCGCTGGCCGCCGAGCACGCCCGCGAGCTGTTCGGCGCGCCGCACGCCTACGTGCAGCCGCACTCGGGCATCGACGCCAACCTGGTCGCCTTCTGGGCGGTGCTGGCCTCCCGCGTCGAGTCCCCGGCACTGGAGAAGGCCGGCGTCCGGCACGTCAACGAGCTGACCGACTCCGACTGGTCGGCGCTGCGCCACCAGCTCGGCGACCAGCGGATGCTCGGCATGTCCCTCGACGCCGGTGGCCACCTCACCCACGGCTTCCGCCCCAACATCAGCGGCAAGATGTTCGAGCAGTCCTCCTACGGCACCGACCCCGAGACCGGGCTGCTGGACTACGACGCCGTCCGCGAGCGGGCCCGCGAGTTCCGCCCGCTGATCCTCATGGCCGGCTACTCCGCCTACCCGCGCCGGGTGGACTTCGCCCGGATGCGCGAGATCGCCGACGAGGTGGGCGCCACGCTCGTCGTCGACATGGCCCACTTCGCCGGCCTGGTCGCCGGGAAGGTGTTCACCGGCGACTTCGACCCGGTGCCGCACGCCCACGTCGTCACGACGACGACCCACAAGTCCCTGCGCGGCCCGCGCGGCGGCATGGTGCTGGCCCAGCCCGAGTACACCGAGGCCGTCGACCGCGGCTGCCCGATGGTGCTCGGCGGCCCGCTGCCGCACGTCATGGCCGCCAAGGCCGTCGCCTTCGCCGAGGCCCGCCAGCCCGCCTTCGCCGGGTACGCGCAGCGCATCGTCGACAACGCCGTCGCCCTCGCCGAGGGGCTGATCCGCCGCGGCGCGCGGCTGGTCACCGGCGGCACCGACAACCACATCGTGCTCGTCGACGTCTCCGGCTTCGGCCTCACCGGGCGCCAGGCGGAGTCCGCGCTGCTGGACGCCGGCATCGTGACCAACCGCAACGCCGTCCCGGCCGACCCGAACGGCGCCTGGTACACCTCCGGCATCCGGCTGGGCACCCCGGCGCTGACCACCCGCGGCTTCGGGGCGGACGAGTTCGACCGCACCGCCGAGCTGATCGTCGACGTCCTGTCCGACACGACACCGACCGCCACCCGCGACGGGGCGCCGTCCAAGGCGAGGTACGCGACCACCGACGGCCTGGCCGACCGGGCCCGCGCCGCGGCGGCCGAGCTGCTGGACCGCCACCCGCTCTACCCCGGCCTGGACCTGGCCTGAACCTCCCACCGGCGATGTCCCGTCGAAATCGCGCGGTCTCGCACGCTCGCGACGCTGCAACGGTGCGAGATCGCGTGATCTCGCCAGGGGCGGGTGCTCCGAGACCGGTGTGACGGGTGAACCCGTCACACCCGCCGGCGCTCCGCGTGTACGGACGGCGCAGCAGCGACCCGCTCCTACACTCGGCCGGGTGGACACCGCCGTGACCGACCCCGTGGTCGGCCTCGTCCTCGAGGGGAGGTACCTGCTCGAGGAGCGCCTCGCCCGAGGCGGCATGTCCACCGTCTACGCCGCCACCGACCTGCGGCTGCACCGCACGGTCGCGGTCAAGGTGATGGCCGAGCACCTGGCGCACGACCCCACGTTCGTCGACCGGTTCACCCGCGAGGCACGGGCCGCAGCCATGCTCAGCCACCCCAACGTCGTCTCGGTCAGCGACCAGGGCAGCGACCAGGGCCTGGTGTTCCTGGTGATGGAGCTGGTCCGCGGCCGCACGCTGCGCGACCTGCTGCAGGCCCGCGGCCGGCTCACCGTCGCCGAGGCCTTCGCCGTCCTGGAGCCGGTGCTCTCCGGGCTCACCGCCGCGCACCGCGCCGGGATCGTGCACCGCGACATCAAGCCCGAGAACGTGCTCATCGGCGCCGACGGGGTGGTGAAGGTCGCCGACTTCGGCCTGGCCCGCGCGCTCACCGGCACCGGGCAGACCAGCCACACCGGCGGGGTGCTCATCGGCACCGTCGCCTACCTCTCCCCCGAGCAGCTCGAGCGCGGCAAGGCGGACGCCCGCAGCGACGTCTACGCCGCCGGTGTCGTGCTCTACGAGATGCTCACCGGTCACCCGCCCTACGGCGGCGACACCCCGCTGGCCGTGGCCTACCAGCACGTGCACCACGACATGCCCCGGCCGTCGGAGGAGGTGCCGGGGCTGCCGTGGGAGGTCGACGAGCTGGTCGCGCGCACCACCCGCCGCGAGCCCGCCGTCCGCCCGCTGGACGCCGGCGCGTTCCTCGCCGACCTCGAGGACGTGCGCACCGACCTGGCCATCGAGCGCGTCCCCGTGCCGACCGGGCGCAGCGCGGCCACCGCCGAGACGCTGCGGCCGACCAACCGGCCCAGCCGCCCGACGCGACACCCGAGCGACCCGGCCGCCCCGCGCACCGAGGTGCTCGGCCCCGGCGGCACCCGGCCCGGCCGCGGCAGCAGCCGCACCTCGATGCTGCCCGGCACCGGCCCGGGCACCGACCCGGGTGCACGGCGTCCCGCGCCCGAGCGCGTCCGCCCCGGCGTGCCGGCGCACATCCGCCGCCGTCGCGCCCGGCTCGCCGTCGCCCTCGTGCTGCTCACCGCGATCACCATCGGCGCAGTCGGCTGGTGGCTGGGGTCCGGCCGGTGGACGACGGTGCCGCAGCTGGCCGGCAAGGAGCAGGCGGCGGCGATCGACCTGCTCCAGGAGGCGGGGCTGGACCCCGACTGCTGCGACGAGCAGTTCAGCGAGGACGTCCCCGACGGCGTGGTCATCTCCGCCGAGCCCTCCGGCGGCGAGGCCATCCGCGGCACCGACGTCCGGCTGGTCGTCTCCAAGGGCCCGGAGCGGTTCCAGGCCGGTCCGGAGCTGGTCGGCCTCCCCGTGGAGGAGGTCCGCACCAAGCTGGACGGCGTCCCGGTGGCCATCACCGAGATGCAGGACTACGACAACGAGGTGCCGGTCGGGCACGTGACCGGCTTCGACCCGGAGGCCGGCACCGAGCTCAAGCGCGGCGAGGAGCTGGTGGTCTACGTCAGCCGCGGCCACGAGCCGGTGACGGTGCCCGCCGTGGTCGGGCTCTCACCGGAGGAGGCGACGGCCAACCTGGAGGCCCTCGGGTTCGCCGTGGAGCGCACCGAGGGCCGCAGCGCCGACGTCGACCCCGGCGAGGTCATGGCGGTCACCCCGGCCAGCGGCCAGCAGGCGCCCTACGAGAGCACGGTCACCCTGCAGGTCTCGATGGGGCTGCCGCAGGTGCAGGTGCCCGACGTGGTCGGCCGCAGCCAGGCGGAGGCGACCGCGCTGCTCCGGCAGGCCGGCCTGCAGGTGCAGGTGAGCCAGTTCTTCGGCGACCGGGTGTTCCGGCAGAGCCCGGCCGCCGGGCAGACGGTCGACATCGGCACCCCGGTGACGATCCTGGTGACGTTCGGACAGGACTGAGGACACTGCGCACCGCGGCAGGTGTGCCGCCCATCGGGGCGCACATCCACATCAAGGGCGGGCTGGCCAAGGGCGGCCTGACCTACACCGACGCCGTCGGCGCGCGGGCCGTGCAGGTCTTCGTCGGCAATCCGCGCGGCTGGAAACTGACCGCGGGCGACCCGCGTCAGGACGCGTTGTTCACCGCGGGCTGCGCCGAGCGCGGGGTGCCCGCCTTCGTCCACACGCCGTTCCTGGTCAACGTCGGCTCGCCGACCGAGGCGACCGTCGAGCAGTCGATCGCGACCATCGCGCACAACCTCGCCCGCGGCGCCCGGCTCGGCTGCCAGGGCGTCGTCGTCCACGCCGGGTCCGCCGTCGGTGAGGACCGCTACGAGGACGCGCTGCGCCAGCTGCACGAGCGGCTGCTGCCCGTGCTCGAGGCCGCGCCGGACGACGGCCCGCGGCTGCTGGTCGAGCCGACGGCCGGTGGCGGCAGGTCGCTGGCCGCCACCGTCGAGGACCTCGGCCCGTACTTCGCCGCGCTGGAGCACCACCCGCTGCTCGGCGTCTGCTTCGACACCTGCCACGCCTGGGCGGCCGGTCACGAGCTGACCACGCCCGGCGGCACGGCCGCGACCCTCGACGCGCTCGAGGCCACCGTCGGCCCCGGGCGGCTGGGCCTGGTGCACGCCAACGACTCGCTCGACGAGTGCGGCTCCAAGCGGGACCGGCACACCACCATCGGCGCCGGCTCGATCGGGACGGCGCCGTTCGCGGAGCTGCTGGCCCACCCGTCGATGGCCGGCGTCCCGGTCGTCGTGGAGACGCCCAGCGAGAAGGACGGCGTCCCGTGGGCCGGCCACGCCGCCGATATCGCGCTGCTCAACGACCTCGCGGTCCTCCGGACCACACCGCGGCCGGGTGCCGTCCCCCTGGCGAGCTGAGCCACCCGGCCGGCCGCCGGCGCCACTGACGGAGCGGGGCGACGGTGTGCGCGGATGCGCGGTTCCCTCCCGGAGAGCTGCGCGTCAGCGCACACCGTCGACGGCGCCCGCCGCGGCGGCCGCCGCCGACGGCGTCCCTGCAGGGTCCCGCCGCGAACTCGCGAGTGGCGGGGGGCAGGGAGATCCGTCTTCAGCGGTCGAGGATCCCGGCGAGCACGTCTCCGGCGCGCTCCACGCCGGCGCGGTCGACGCCCAGGTTGGTCACCAGCCGCAGCCGCCGGTCGCTCACCTGGGACACGAGCACCCCCTGAGCCTTGGCGGCCTCGGCCACGACCGGGGCGGGGACGTCGTCCAGCCGCACGATGTTGGTCTGCACCGCGGCCGGGTCGACCCCGAGACGCTTGGCCAGCAGCTGGGCGTGCTCGTGGTCCTCGCCCAGCCGGTCGAGGTGGGAGTCCAGCGCGTACAGCCCGGCCGCGGCGAGCACCCCGGCCTGCCGCATCCCGCCACCGAGCCGCTTGCGCCACAGCCGGGCGGCGGCGATCCGCTCGGCCGAGGCGACGAGCACCGACCCGACCGGGGCACCCAGCCCCTTGGACAGGCAGACCGAGGCGGTGTCGGCCAGCCCGCCGTAGGTGGCCAGGTCGACGCCGGAGGCCACGGAGGCGTTCCAGATCCGGGCGCCGTCGAGGTGCACGTCGACGCCGGCCTGCCGCGACCAGTCCCACAGCGCCTGCAACTGCTCCAGCGGCTGCACCAGCCCGCCGCCGCGGTTGTGCGTGTTCTCCACGGCGATCGCCGCGGTCGCGGTGAGGTGCCAGTTGTCCCGCGGGCGCACCTGCTCGACGAGCCGGGCGGTGTCGAGCCGGCCGCCGTCCGACACGACCGTGCGGGTGGAGATGCCGAAGAGCACCGCCGCCGCACCCATCTCGTAGGTGACGATGTGGGCGTCGGCGTCGCAGAGCACCTCCTGGCCCGGCTCGCAGACCAGCCGCAGGCCGATCTGGTTGCCCATCGTCCCCGACGGCACGAACAGCCCGGCCTCGTGGCCGAACAGACCCGCGACCCGCTCCTCGAGCGCGTTGATGGTCGGGTCCTCGCCGTAGACGTCGTCCCCCACCTCGGCCTCGGCCATCGCCCGGCGCATGCCGGGCGTCGGCTTCGTGACGGTGTCCGAGCGCAGGTCGACCAGGTCAGCCACGCAGCATCTCCGCGACCAGGAAGGCGAGCTCGAGCGACTGCCCGGTGTTCAGCCGCGGGTCGCAGGCGGTCTCGTAGCGGCTGTTGAGGTCCTCGTCGCTGATCTCCATGGCCCCACCGAGGCACTCGGTGACGTCCTCACCGGTGAGCTCGACGTGGATGCCACCGGGCCAGGTGCCCAGGGCCCGGTGGACGTCGAAGAAGCCGAGCACCTCGTCGACGACCCGGTCGAAGTGCCGGGTCTTGTAGCCCGAGGGCGACTCGTGCGTGTTGCCGTGCATCGGGTCGCACTGCCACACGACCTGGTGGCCGCTGGCGGTCACCTTCTCCACGATCGCGGGCAGGACGTCGCGGATCTTGCCGTTGCCCATCCGGCTGATCAGGGTCAGCCGGCCCGGGATGCCCTCGGGGTCGAGCCGCTCGACCAGCTCGGTCGCCTGCTCGGGAGTCGTCGTCGGGCCGACCTTGACGCCGATCGGGTTGGCGATCCGCGACATGAACTCCACGTGCGCGCCGTCGAGCTGGCGGGTGCGCTCGCCGATCCACACGAAGTGCGCGGAGGCCGCGTAGGGCCGGCCCTCGTGCACCCGCAGCAGCGCCCGCTCGTAGTCGAGGATCAGCGCCTCGTGGCTGTTGTAGAGCTCGACGCCACGCATGGCCTCGGAGTCGATGCCACAGGCCTTCATGAAGGCCAGCGCGCGGTCGATCTCGCGGGCGATGACCTCGTAGCGCACGCCGGCCGGCGAGTTGGCGACGAAGTCCTTGTTCCAGTCGTGGACGGCGTGCAGGTCGGCCAGACCGCCCCGTGAGTACGCCCGGATCATGTTCATCGCCGCGGCGGAGTTCGCGTAGGCGCGGACCAGCCGGTACGGGTCGGGGATGCGCTTCTCCAGCACCGGCTCCAGGTCGTTGACCATGTCGCCCCGGTAGGACGGCAGGCCGA
>DATIMX010000249.1:0-4992 GCA_035474935.1 Geodermatophilus sp.
GGCCAGGCTGCACGCCGACAAGGGCTATGACTATCCGCACCTGCGGGCCTGGCTGCGCCGGCGCCGCATTACCCCGCGCATCGCCCGGCGCGGCGTGGAGACCAGCACCCGGCTGGGCCGGCACCACTGGGTCGTCGAGCGTTCCTTCGCCTGGCTGACCGGCTACCGCCGGCTGACCCTGCGCTACGAGCGCTGCGCCCGGCTGTTCACCGCATTTCTCACCCTGGCTGCCGCGCTCACCTGCTACAAAGAAGCTCGCCACATGAGACAAGCTCTAACTAAGCATGCACGAGGTCGTAAGCCTCACCACCGAGCTGCTCCCGCCCCGTGCCGCAGCGCCAGCCGCGGGCGTTCGCTCGCAATTCCGACCGGAGGCTCCCGTGTGGGCTCCTATTTTCCCCATCAGCCTGTTGCCCGTCGGCGCCTCGCGCCGCGTTACTGTGGCCTGACCACCGGTTATAGGTAGCTGAGAGACACCCGTCCGCGACCCCTTGTGGTTGGCTGCGGCGCCGGGCAGACTCTGATTTGGCGCCACGACGCGAGATCCCTCGCGAAGATCAGGCAGGGCCCGCCCGGTGCGGCCACATCAGGCGGGCCCCTAGACCAGTACGCCTAGCAAGGGGGCGCATGGTCCATGAGGACTCTGACATACCGTGACCTGATAGACCAGAGCGTGAGCGACCTGGTTACTCATTGTCATCACCTATGGCTTGCTGAGGCCCGGCAATGGTCATGACAGCCCCGCGCGTCGATGAGGCACGACTGCCGGGAACCAGGTAGATGGTGGGGCAGCTCGCCGACCAACTTCGCGACGAGCATGAGCACCTGCTTCATCAGCCTGGCCAAGGTGGTCCGACGTTGCACGATCGGTAACGACAACGTGCCTAACGTCCTGGCGATCCTGTCGACCACGACGATCAACGCCTTTCCGCTCAGCGATCAGCACAGTCGTGGCGATGGTGCTCAAAGTGCGACCGAACAAAACTTTCGACACGGGGTGGCAACTGATGGTGGTTTTCCTGCTCACCATGTTCACGGCTGTCGTTCTGCTGGCGGCTGGCTTCCTGCTCGGGTTGTTCTGGCTGCGCGACGAGCACGCCCAGCTGACCGCGTTGCGCGAGGAGGTCGGGCAGAAGTCCGTGACCGTGCATCAGCTCGCGCGTGGCCATAATGAGGCTTTCTCACCTGGTTCCGCGGTCGAGTGAGGTCAGCACCAATGCGGCTGCGGCAATTGCGCCGATGCGCTGCGGGCTGACGGTGACCCGGTCGAGGGCCCGCCAGCGGCCGAGCAGGGCATGACCGCGTTCGGCGGGTGCGCGCAGCGCAGTGATCAGCCGGTTGTAGCAGCGGTTGTCGGTGTGCAGCGGCCCGTCGGGGTGGTGCTTGACCGGCACGTGCACGCCGACGCCCGCGCCGGTGTAGCACTTGTCGGCCAGCACCGGCAATCCCCGGGCGGCGTGCGGATAGAGCGCGGGCAGGACGAGCTCGCGGGCAGCGGTGAGGTCATGGGTCGAGCCGGGACGGACCTCCGAGACCCACAGCGGGAAACCGCCGGGGTCGCACAGGACCTGCACGCTGCCGCCGAAGGCGTGGTGCTTGCCGGAGTACCACACGTGATGGCCACGCTCGGCGCGGGCGGCAACCCGGTCGGTCGGCATGAGCGTGCCGTCCAGACAGAGGAAGGAAAGGCCAGTGGTGCGGACGTGGGTCAGCACCTCGTCGAGATCAGGGGCATGGGCGGCGATGACGTCGAGCGCCTCGTGCAGATAGCGGTAGGCGGTGGCGATGCTCAGCCTGGCCTCGACGGCCAGGGAGCGCAGATCCAGCCGCTGGCGCAGCCAGCGCAGCACGAGCACGACCTGGGTGTGCACCGTGCCGGCCCGCTGGGCCGGCCGGGCACCGGGGCGGCGTCGACGCCGGGCGACCCAGCCGGTCACCGCCCTGAGCACCGATGCGGATACGTCAAGGCTGGCACGATGAGACACAGCGGGCTCCCGGGAAGTGGAGATCGGCCTTTGGCGAGACGATCTTCACCCCGAGAGCCCGCGCCCCCTTCGGCAACCCCGGCCGCGACCAGCGACGACACCAATCAAGGCGTCAAAGCTGGTGAGAAAACCTCACTGAGCCATTTCCAGACGCTTTGCTGGCTGCTAACCATTCGCTGGGATTCGCCTGGTCCGGGCCTGCGAGGCTGTACCGGGGGCGGTGTCCCGCCTGAATTCGGTGACAGCGCCGCGGCCCGGCATCCTGGCCGCCCCCGAGAACCGCGCCGGTCGGCGGTTGCGTAACGGAGGCGACGCCTGTGCGCAATCGCATCATCAGCGTGGCCGTGCTGGCTGCCGTCGTCGCCACGGTCCTGTTCGCCGTGCCGCTGGGCGTGGGGGCGTTCGAGTACCTGATGCAGCGGGAGCGGGGGCACCTGGTGGGCCACGCCCAGGACGTCGCGCTCAGCGTGGCCGGCGACGTGCACGACGGCGCCCCCGTCGACCTCCAGGACGTCGAGGACCTCGTCGGGGAGGAGCACCACCTGACCGTCTACCACAGGGACGGCGACCGGATCGCCGGGTCCGGGCCGAACGCCCCCGCCGACGTGGTGTCCGACGCTCTCGACGGCGACACGGAGACCGACACCGTCGGCGACCTCCTGGTGGTCGCCGTCCCCATCACCTACTCCGACGAGGTGATCGGTGCCGTGGCCCTCGCCGCGTCCAGCACCGTCCGGCGCGACGTCGCCGTCATCTGGCTGGGGATGGTCGGGCTGGCCGCGGCGGCGGTGAGCGTCGCCTGGCTGGTGGGGCGGCGGCAGGCCCGCTGGCTGGCCCGCCCGCTGGAGGAGCTGGAGGAGAACGCCCGCCGGCTGGGGGACGGCGACTTCAGCGTCCGCACCCGCCGGGGCGGGATCGCGGAGATCGACGCCGTCGGCGTCGCCCTGGACGCCACCGCCGCGCGCCTGGACGACCTGCTCGCCCGCGAGCGGGCGTTCTCCGCCGATGCCTCCCACCAGCTGCGGACCCCGCTGGCGGGGCTGCGGCTGCGGCTGGAGGCGGCGGCCGAGCGGACCGACCCGAAGACTGGAGCGGCGATCGCCGCGAGCCTGGTCGACGCCGACCGGCTGGAGGCGATCATCGACGAGCTGCTGGCCCTGGCCCGCGCCGAGCAGGCCGGGTCGGCCGGCCCGGTCGACCTGGGCACGCTGCTCGGTGAGCTGTCGCCGGAGTGGGGTGCGCGGCTGGCGCTGCACGGCCGCGACCTGCGGGTGGAGGTCGATCCGGGTGTGCCGGAGGCCCGCCTGTCGGCCGCGGCGGTCCGCCAGGTGCTCGGCGTGCTGGTGGACAACGCCACCATCCACGGCCGGGGCACCGTCACGGTCGCGGTGCGGGAGGCCTCCGGTGCCGTGGCGGTGGACGTCGCCGACGAGGGCCCGGGCGTGCAGGATCCCGAGGGCACCCTGTTCACCCGGCGGGCCGACCGGCGGGACGGGCACGGCATCGGGCTGGCCCTGGCCCGCCGTCTGGCCGAGGCCGAGCAGGCGCGGCTGACCCTCACCCGTGCCGCACCGCCGGTATTTACGCTGCTGCTGCCCGCCGCTGCCGACACGGCGGATGCGCAGCAGGCGGGCGTCGCGGTGGCGCCTTCCACCGGCCAGTGAGCGACCGCCCGCCACTGATCGCGAACGCAGCCGGCCGAGTGCCGCCGGCGGCGGGTTATCGACCCGAGACTTGTCCCGCTCGGTGTTGGTTGATCTTGTGTTGGTCATCGATCCCTTAACGGAGCACTCCGCCTGTCAGGCTGACCTTTGGAAACTCTCGGCTCAGCGGCCTTGAGCGTCAGCCCCGAGTCTCAGTTCAGAGACGTGCTCTCAAACGTGCGGCAGCTCGCCCGGTGCCCTGCGGTATCCAGCGGCGACGACCCGGCCGCGAGTAGGTGGTGACGCGAACCAGCTGACTTCGGCTGCCCGATGGTGCATGCTGCCGCGGTGCGCCGCCGTTGGCTGATTGGCCTGCTCGCCGTCCTGCCGTTGATCACCTGTTCGGTGGCGCTGCCGGCGGCCGCCGTGGTCCCGCTGTCGATCCCCGCCGCCGCGTCGGCACCAGTGCAGCGAGCCGCACCGGCGTTGGACGTCGCGGTGGTCGTCGACGGCCTGGACCTCCCCTGGGACGTCGCCCAGGCCCCGGACGGGACGCTGCTGCTCGACGAGCGGCCCGGCGGACTGACTGCGGTGCTGCCCGACGGCACCGTCCGGGAGGTCCAAGCCGACTTCTCCGACCTCTTCGTCCTTATCGAGACCGGTCTGATGGGCCTGGTGCTCGACCCGGCGTTCGAGGAGAACCGCCGCTTCTACACCTGCCAGGGTGCACGCGACGGCGACTCGGCCGACGTCGAGGTGATCGCCTGGACCGTGGACGATGCGTGGCGCACGGCCACCCGGGTCGCCGACCCGCTGCTCGACGGCATCCCCGTCAACGAGGGCGGCGGTCAGCACAGCGGCTGCCGGCTGCGCTTCGACCCGACCGGTGCCCTGCTGGTCGGCACCGGCGACAACATCGTGGGGACCACTCCGCAGGACCTGGGCACCCTCGCGGGCAAGGTGCTGCGGATCGACGCGGCCACCGGCAAGCCCGCTCCCGGCAACCCGTTCGCCGACCGGTCGGGGGCGCCGGCCTACGTGTGGACCTACGGGCACCGCAACGTCCAGGGGCTGGCCGTGCGCCCCGGCTCCGGCCAGGTCTACGCCACCGAGCACGGCACCTTCCGCGACGACGAGGTCACCCTGCTGCGCCCCGGCGGCGACGGGGGGTACAACCCGGTCGGGATCGACGGAGGCTACGACGACAGCGTGCCGATGACCGACCCGGCGCTGCCCGACGTGATGCTGCCCAGCTGGGCCTCGGGCGACCCCACGATCGCCCCCAGCGGGTCGACCTTCCTCGCGGGGCCGCACTGGGGCGACTACGAGGGGCTGCTACTGCTCGGCGTCCTCAAGGGCAAAGG
>DATIMX010000250.1:0-10913 GCA_035474935.1 Geodermatophilus sp.
GGCCCCGTTCAGAGGCTCGCGCCGAGCGGAGCGAGGCGTGAGGGGAACGGGGTCCTTCACCTTCACGGGACGCGGATGCGGCCGCGGGCGACCGGCACCACCGCGCCGCGGACGGTCGCGGCGACCGCGCGGCCGCCGGAGGCGGTGACCGTGCAGGACAGCACCGAGGGCCGCCCCATCGCCTCGCCCTGGTGCACGGCGTAGGACGACGTCCCGTCCGGTGCGAGCAGGCCGGTGGCGACCAGCCAGACGCCGGCGCCCAGGGCGGCCGAGCCGGTGGCCGGGTCCTCGCCCCAGACCAGGTCGGCGGCGAAGACGCGGGCACGGGCGGTGGCGGTGGCGCCGTCCCACGACAGCACCGAGACGCCCTCCCCCACGCCGTGCTCGCCGAGCAGTGCGGGGTCCGGCGCGGCGTCGTCGACCACCTCGGGGCGGACGGCGAGGAAGGCGAAGGGCAGGCCGCAGCCGGCGACGTGCGCCGGCAGTCCCACGGCGTCGGCGCCGGCCAGCCCCAGGGCCTCGGCGAGCGCGGCCGGGTCGGGGCCGTCCTCGAGGGTGGGGCGGCCGCCGGACAGCGTCGCGCCGTCGTCGTCGACGACCACGTCGAGGACGCCGGCGCCGCACTCCTGGCGCAGCGTGCCGGCGGGCAGCCGACCCGCGCGGACCAGCGCGGACGCCGCTCCCACGCTCGGGTGCCCGGCGAAGGGCAGCTCGGCGTACGGCGTGAAGATGCGCACCCGATAGCTGGCGCCCGGCTCGGTCGGCGCCGAGAGGAACGACGTCTCCGACAGGTGGAACTCGTTGGCCATCGCCTGGCACTGCTCGGTGGAGAGCCCGTCGGCGTCGAACACCACGGCCAGCGGGTTGCCGGCGAAGGCGCGCGGCGCGAAGACGTCGACGACCTCGTAGTCCAGCTCTCCGGGGGCGGCCACGGCTCGACGGTAGCCTCAGCACCCGTGACGACGGCGACCAGGGCGTACGTCTCCCGGCTCGCCGGGCTGCCCGTCTTCGACCCCAACGGCGACCGCGTCGGCAAGGTCCGGGACGTGGTGGTGGCGCTGCGCGTGGGAACGGCGGCGCCGCGCGTGCTGGGCCTGGTCGTGGAGGTGGTCGCCCGTCGCCGCATCTTCGTGCCGATGGGCCGGGTGACCGCGCTGGACCCCGGGGCGGTGGTGCTGTCGACCGGCACGCTGAACCTCAAGCGCTTCGAGCAGCGGCGCGGGGAGACCCTGGTGCTCGGCGAGCTGCTGGACCGCCGGGTGCAGATCGCGGAGTCCGGCCGGCCGGCCACCGTCGTCGACGCCGGCATCGAGCAGACCCGCACCGGCGACTGGGTGCTCTCCCGGCTCGCCGTCCAGGAGCCGGGCCGGCTGGGCCGGCGCGGGCAGCTGCACCAGCTGGCCTGGGACGAGGTGACCGGGCTGGCGTTGCCGCAGACCGGCCAGGGCGCCGAGACGCTGATCGCCACCTACCGCGAGCTCAACGCCGCCGACGTCGCCCACGCGCTGCAGGACCTGCCGATCAAGCGGCGGCACGAGGTCGCCGAGGCCCTGGACGACGAGCGGCTGGCCGACGTGCTCGGCGAGCTGCCCGAGGCCGACCAGATCACCATCCTCGGCACGCTGGAGGAGAAGCGGGCGGCCGACGTCCTGGAGGTCATGGACCCCGACGACGCCGCGGACCTGCTGGCCGAGCTGTCCAACGTCGACCGCAACCGGCTGCTGGAGCTCATGGAGCCCGACGAGGCCGAGCCGGTGCGCCAGCTGCTGCAGTACTCCGAGGACACCGCCGGCGGAATCATGACCAGCGAGCCGGTGATCCTCACCCCGGACGCCACGATCGCCGAGGCGCTGGCGCGGGTGCGCGAACCCGAGCTGTCCCCGGCACTGGCCAGCCAGGTGTACGTGTGCCGGCCGCCGTCGGCCACCCCGACCGGCCGCTACCTGGGCCTGGCGCACATCCAGCGGCTGCTGCGCGAGCCGCCGTCCACCCTGGTCAGCGGGGTGCTCGACGACCTGGAGCCGCTGCGGCCCGAGGCGCCGCTGGCCGAGGTCACCCGCTACTTCGCCACCTACAACCTGGTCGCGGCGCCGGTCGTCGACGCCCAGGGCCGGCTGGTCGGCGCGGTGAGCGTGGACGACATCCTCGACCACCTGCTGCCCGAGGACTGGCGGGAGCGGGCACGCCGTGGCTGACAGCCGGCGGCTCGACGTCCCTCGCGGCGCGGCCCGCGGCCTCGGGAGCTACCTGCGGCTGGACCCCGACGCGGTCGGCCGGTTCGCCGAGGCGATCGCGCGGTTCCTGGGCACCGGGCGCTTCCTCGCCGTCCAGACCGTCATCGTCATCGTCTGGATCGCCCTCAACGTCTTCGCCGTCCGGCTGCAGTGGGACCCCTATCCGTTCATCCTGCTCAACCTGGCCTTCTCCACCCAGGCCGCCTACGCCGCGCCACTGATCCTGCTGGCCCAGAACCGGCAGGCCGACCGCGACCGGGTGCAGGCCGAGGAGGACCGCGCGCGGGCGGGGCAGACCCGCGCCGACACCGAGTACCTGGCCCGCGAGCTGGCCGCGCTGCGGGTCGCCATCGGCGAGCTGGCCACCCGCGACTTCATCCGCGGCGAGTTCAACCGGCTGACCGAGGAGAGCCCGGAGGACGCCGAGCGGCGGGAGCGCAAGGCCAGGAGGAAGCGGGAGGCCGCGGCCCGCGAGTAAGAGGACCCCTCTGCCCCCCACCGTCGAAGGACCCCGTCCTCCTCGCCCCTCGCAGGCTCGCGGCGAGCCTCTGGACGGGGCCGGCGGCGGGGCCCTGCAGAGGGGCCGCCCTCTCGCAGCTCGGGGCGGTGCCCTGGAGGGGGCCGGTCAGCCGGCGAGGCGTGCGGCGGCCCGGTCCAGCCGGCTGGTCACCTGGCGGGCGCCCGTGGCGGCGGCCAGCCCCTGCACCGGCAGGTCGACGTAGATGCTCTCGGCACGGGCGACCTGGTAGGTCTCGTGCCAGACCCCCACCGCTCCGGGGACGCGGCGGGCGCGCCGGTTGAAGGCGGTCCACGCGGGGCGATGCCGGGCCTCGGGGGCCATGGCGTAGCGGTAGACGTCCTCGACGCTGCGCCAGTACTGGACCAGCACCGGCCCCCGCCAGCCCAGCGTCATGCGGTAGCCGAGGAAGCCCGAGTCGGGGTCCCGCGCGAGCTCGGCGAGCATCGGGCCCATGGCGGCCAGGGTGGGCAGCCAGGCGTCGGGGCGGTGCAGCGCGTTGATGCGCATGCCGATCAGGAAGACGGTCAGGTCCCCCTCGTGCGTGTGGGTCCAGCGCCCCCGGGCGATGCGTGCCATGACGTCCTCCTGCTTGGATAGTGCCGGTGCCCAATACTAGAGAGTGGCACTATCCAATGTCGAGGGGGATGCGTGCAGATCTCCGAACTGGCCCGCCGGGCCGGCGTCCCGGTCGCGACCGTGAAGTACTACCTGCGCGAAGGGCTCCTGCCGGCGGGCGAGCTGACCGGTGCGACCCGGGCGCGGTACGGCGAGGAGCACCTGGAGCGGCTGCGGCTGGTCCGCGCCCTGCTCGGGCCCGGCGGGCTGTCGATCGCCCGGGCCCGCGCGGTGCTGGCTGCCGTCGACACCCCGGACACCTCGGTGCACGCGGCCCTGGGCGCCGCCCACCGGGCACTGCCCGGCGTGGGGTCCGAAGGGCCGGCCGACCTGGAGCAGGCCCGCGCCGTCCTGCGACGCCAGGGGTGGCGGGTGGCCGAGGACTCCCCCGCCCTCGGCGCGCTGGCCGCCGCTCTCGAGGCACTGCGCGGCGCCGGCGCCACCCCGGCCGACGAGCTGTTGGACCGCTACGCCGAGGCCGCCGGCCGGATCGGCGAGCGGGACGTCGCCGACGTGCCGACCGGCTCCGTGGCCGAGGCCGTCCGCTTCGTGGTGGTCAACACGGTGCTGCTCGAGCCGGTGCTGCTGGCGCTGCGTCGGCTGGCCCAGGAGGACGCCTCCCGCCGCCGCTTCCCGAGCGACTGCTGAGCGGTCAGCCGAGCAGCGCGGTCAGGACGGCGAGACCACGGCCGGCCGGCCAGGTCGCGGGCGCGAGCAGGACCGCCGCCCACAGCCGGGTGCGGGCGTCCCGCGGCAGGACGGCGACCAGCATCACCGCCACGGCGACGTCGGCGACCGCCTGCACCGGGTGTCCCCCGGCGTCCGGGAGCACCGCTCCCCCCGCCAGCACGATGCCCCCGGCCCCGGCCAGCAGCGCGCCCGGCAGCGGACCGGGCCGCCTCGTCGCCCACTGCACGGCCGCGGCCACGGCCGGCACCGCGGTGGCCGAGAGCAGCAGCCAGGCGACCAGCAACCGGCTCCAGCCGAACCCGAGGACCAGCGCCGCCCACGCGTAGTACGCCACGCTCATCGCCGCGAAGAACGCCGCCGACCGGGCCGCCGCGGCGCGCACCGTCGGAGCGGCGCGGCCGAGCAGCGCGACCGTCAGCACCCAGGCGGCCGGGTAGCTGCCGAGGTCGGCGGCCCAGCGCAGCCCCGACTCGTCGGCGGCCTTGGCGAGCACGCCCGCCAGCAGGCCGAGGCCCGCGCAGACCGGCAGGACCCGGGTGGGGACGCGGTCGCGGGTGGGCTGCACGCCGGCATCCTGCGCGGCATCGGCCGGCCGGGCTGCCCGCCGCGCCGGGCGGCCGGGACGGGCGTGCACGACGCGCGGCTGATCGTTGTCGGCCCCCCGCTCTAGGGTCTCCCCGAGGAGGACCTCACGTCCGGCGCCGACCCGTCGTCCACCGGGCATGGGGACGTGATGATGAGCAGGACGCACACCGTGGTGCCGTCGCCGATCGGTCCGCTGACCGTCGTCCGGGACGAGGACGGCGCGCTCGTGCGGCTGGCGATGTCGCCTCCGGGCGCGCTCGAGGCGGGAGCGCTCGGCAAACGGGGCGACGCGGGGTTCGAGGACGTCGCGCGCCAGCTCGCCGAGTACTTCGCCGGCGAGCGGACCGTCTTCGACCTGCCCCTGCGGCCGGTCGGCAGCCGCTTCGAGATGGCCGTGTGGGACCAGCTGACCCGCATCCCGTACGGCGAGACCCGCTCCTACGGGTACGTCGCCGAGGCGGTCGGTGAGCCGGGCGGCGCCCAGGCCGTCGGCGCGGCGAACGGGAGGAACCCGATCGCGGTCGTGGTGCCCTGCCACCGGGTGATCGGCGCCGACGGCAGGCTGGTCGGGTTCGGCGGGGGGCTACCCCGCAAGCGCTTTCTGCTGGACCTGGAGCAGCGCGCGGACCGGCTGTTCTGACCTGCGGCGCGCGTTCGCGGGTGGAGCGGCACCGGGCGATCGTGCGCGGCCCCTGCAGGGTCCCGCCGCGAGCCTGCGAGGGGCGGCGGCCAGGGGGTCCTCTCTCAGCCGGCGAGGACGTGCACCAGCGCGCCGGTCGCCCCGGCCAGCACCAGGACGACGATGAACGGCGCCCGCAGCGCCAGCGCGAGCGCGGCGACGGCCAGCCCGGCCAGCCGCCCGTCGACCACCAGCGCCGGCCCGGACGTGGCCGCCTGGACGGCGACCAGCGCGGCCAGCAGCGCCGCGGGGACGAACTCCACGACGCGGGTCACCCACGGCCGCTCGACCCAGGCGGCCGGCACCGACAGCCCGGCCAGCTTGAGCAGGTAGCAGCCCACGGCCGCGATGAGGACCACCGTCCACAGCGTCCCGCTGGTCACGAGTCCTCCTCGCCGGCGCTCGCCGACCGCGTCCGCGGGGCTGCTGCGTCCCCGGGCCGGCTCGGGACCTCCCCCGCCCCCGGCCGCGGCCGCCCGGCCAGGGCCACCGCGACGACGGCGGCGATTACCTGCACCCCGGCCGGCACCACCGGGGTGAGCAGCAGCGCGACGACCGCGCCGCCGAGGGCGACCCGCCGCTGCACCGGGGCCTCGGGGAAACCGCGCCGCAGTCGCGGCCACAGCAGCGCCAGGAAGGCGGCGGGGACGACGGCGTCCAGCGCGGCCTGCGCCGTCCCCCCGAGCCCGGAGGCACCGAGCGCGCCGAGGACCGTCGTCAGGTTCCAGCCGAGGTAGATCGTCGCGCCGGTGGCCCAGAACGCCAGCCGGCCCAGCTCGCGGCCGGGCGCGGCGACGGCCATCGCGGTGGTCTCGTCGATCACCCAGTGCGCCGCGCCGACCCGGCGGAACACGCCCCGCGGGGCGAGCAGGGGGGCCAGCCGGACGCCGTAGACCGTGTTGCGGGTGCCCAGCAGCAGCGCGCTGCCGATCGCGGCGAGCCCGCTGCCCCCCGCACCGAGGACGCCGACCAGTGCGAACTGCGAGGCGCCGGTGAACATGAGCGCCGAGAGCACGAGCGCCTGCCAGACGTCGAGGCCGGCGGCGTCCGCGGCGGCGCCGAAGGCCACCCCGTACAGGCCCACCGCCAGGCCCAGCCCGACGGCGTCGCGGAGGGTGGCGGTGCGGGCGTCGGACACCCCAGCGAGGCTAGCCAGGCGGTCCGCCCCCTCCCGCATCCCCCGGACGGGTGACGGACGGCGTCCCGGGAGCACAGCCCCGGACCACGGGTTCCGATCAGGTCTCGTGCCCGCTCACCTTCCGTCCGACGTCCCGCCGCGGCGTCACCGGCCCGTCCTGGCCGACGACCGGCTGACCCGTGCGCGGCGGGAGTCGGCGCTGTGGGTGTCCGGGCTGGCGGTCGTCGTCGCTCCCGCCTGGTCCGGCTTCGACCTGCTGCTCGAGCCGCAGGCCGCGCCGGCGTTCCTCGTCGTCCGGCTCGCCTGCGTCGTCCCCATGCTGCTGGCGCTCTGGGTGCTGTGGCGCCGCCCCCTGGGTCGCCGCCGGCCCGAGCTGCTGGCCTGCTCCGCGCTGGCCACCGTGCAGATCGAGGTCGCCTGGATGATCCCGCAGGTCGAGCACGTGGAGTTCTACCTGCTCGGCTTCACCCTGGCGATCTACGCCAGCGGCTGCCTGTTGGTCACTCGGCCGCTGTGGACCGGCGTCCTGGTCGCCGTGTCCTGGTCGGCGCTCGGTGTCGCCGTCCTCACCGACCCCACGTCGATGCGGGTGGAGGACCTGCTCGCGGCCACCATCTACCTCGCCACCGCGTCGCTCATCGGGGTGGTCGCCCACGACCAGCGGCACCGGCTGACGACCCGGGAGTCCACCGTCCGCGTCCGGCTCGAGAGGGAGCAGGAGTGCACGCGGACGCTGCTGGCCCGGCTCGAGCAGCTCAGCCACGAGGACCCGCTCACCGGCCTGGCCAACCGCCGCCGGTGGGACGCCGAGCTGGTGGCGGCCTGCGCCACGGCCCGGGCGGCCGGGACGTCGGTGGCCGTCCTCCTCGTCGACGTCGACCGCTTCAAGGAGGTCAACGACCGGCACGGCCACGGCGGCGGGGACGAGGCACTGCGGCTGATCGCCGACGCGCTCACCTCCCGCGTCCGGGCCGGGGACGTCGTCGCCCGCCTCGGCGGCGACGAGCTCGCCGTCCTGCTGCCCGGCACCGACCTCGGCCGCGCGGTGACCCTGGCCGAGGAGCTGCGCACCGCCGCCCTCGAGCTGGACCCGTCCGGCGGGGGCCCGGGTTCGCTGACCCTGTCCCTGGGCGTCGCCGTCGCCTCGGGGTGGGACGCGGTGCCCGAGCGGCTCACCGTCGACGCCGATGCACACCTCTACCGCGCCAAGGCCACCCGCAACGCCGTCTGCGCAGGTCCGTGGACGGCGGCGCCCGTCGGGGCTGCGTAACAGATCACCCTCCGGACGGCGGCCGGGCCGGGTGACGGCCGTACAGTGGCAGCAGACCCGTGAACGCAGGTCACCGCCGCTCCTCGGCGGACCGGACCGGGTCCCCGTCGAAGGAGACAGACGCACACCATGTCCGCCCCGCTGACCGGCGCGCCGGCGCTCGACGCCGTCAACGCCGCACTGGCCACCGTCCAGGACCCGGAGATCAACCGGCCGCTCCCCGAGCTCGGCATGGTCAAGGACGTCCGGATCGCCGAGGACGGCACCGTCCGGGTCGAGGTCTACCTGACCGTCGCCGGCTGCCCGATGCGCGAGACGATCACCAGCCGGGTCACCCAGGCCGTCTCCGCCGTCCCCGGGGTCACCTCGGTGCAGGTCGGCCTGGACGTGATGAGCGACGAGCAGCGCGCCGAGCTGCGCCGCACGGTGCGGGGCACCGACGCGGCCGACCCGGTGATCCCGTTCTCCCAGCCCGGTTCGCTGACCCGCGTCTACGCCGTCGCCTCGGGCAAGGGCGGCGTGGGCAAGTCGTCGGTCACGGTCAACCTGGCGGCGGCGCTGACCAGGCGTGGCCTGTCCGTGGGTGTGGTGGACGCCGACATCTACGGCCACTCGGTGCCGCGGATGCTCGGGGTCGACGACAAGCCCACCCAGGTCGACAACATGATCATGCCGCCGCAGGCCTACGGCGTGAAGGTCATCTCGATCGGCATGTTCACCCCGGGCAACACCCCGGTCGTGTGGCGCGGGCCGATGCTGCACCGCGCACTGCAGCAGTTCCTCGCCGACGTGTGGTGGGGCGACCTCGACGTCCTGCTGCTGGACCTGCCGCCCGGCACCGGCGACGTGGCGATCTCCATCGCCCAGCTGCTGCCGAACGCCGAGATCCTCGTGGTGACCACGCCGCAGCTGGCCGCCGCCGAGGTCGCCGAGCGGGCCGGCGCGATCGCGACCCAGACCCACCAGCAGGTGGTCGGCGTCATCGAGAACATGTCGTGGCTGGAGCTGCCCGACGGCTCGCGCATGGAGGTCTTCGGCTCCGGCGGCGGCGAGGCGGTCTCCGACGCACTCACCCGCACGCTCGGTGCGCGCGTGCCGCTGCTGGGCCAGATCCCGCTGGACACCCGGGTCCGCGAGGCCGGGGACGCCGGTGCGCCGGTCGTGCTCGCCGACCCCGACACACCCGCCGCCCAGGCGCTGGTGAAGATCGCCGACGGCCTGGCCACCCGCCAGCGCGGCCTGTCGGGCATGTCGCTGGGGCTCACACCCGTCCGCCACTGAGCCGACCCGCACGGAGGCCGGTGTCCCCACGGGACACCGGCCTCCGTGCGTATCCGGCCATTGCGTGCGCTTCTCGCGCACTGACAGTCCTGCAGTGCCGGCAACCCACGAGGACCCCCGGCAATGAGGACGGCACGTGGCCGCGGGGTGTCGTATCCGTCGGCGGGCCCGGAGGGTCCCCGGCGGGTGCGACGGGGGACTGGACTCAGCAGATGGACGGCACCTGGCCGCGGTGTCGGCCGGTAGGCCGACAGATCATGTCGCGTCGGGGTCGAACGGGGGCGGCGCGGAGTGGTCGCGGGTGCGGGCGGCAGCGGCCGCCACCGCGGTCGCGGCCGTGGCCCCGGCGGCACGCGGCGGCGCGTCGTCGTCGGCGAACAGCTGGTTCCGGATGAAGGTCCGCGGGTGGTACTGGCGCAGGTCGAGGTCGCGCAGCTTGGCGAGGTCGTCGCCCAGGGACTCGTCGACCTGGGCCCGGACGCCGGTGACCGCCTCACGCACCTTCTTCAGCCCGGCGGCAGCGTCCTTGGCGAGGTCCGGGAGCCGGTCGGGCCCGAAGATGAACAGCGCGGCGAGGGCGAGGACGACGATCTCGCCCCAGCCGATCGAGTCGAACACCCGCCGCTCCCCTCCTCGTGCGCCCGGTCCGGCCGTCGCGCGGGTCCAGCGTAGGCGGCACGCCCCCCGCGGTCAGTGCCCCGAAGTGAGGGGTCCCCTCAGGCCTCGTCGAGGGTCGCCTGGACCGTCGTCGAGGAGCCGCCCCGAACCAGCTCGAGGCCGACCGTCTCCCCCGGGTCGTGGGCGTCGATGGCCACGACCAGCTCCTCGGAGCTGCCGACCGGCTCGCCGTCGACGGCGATGACGACGTCCTGCTCCCGGATGCCCGCCTCGGCCGCCGCGCTGCCCGGCTCGACGTTGACCACCAGCGCGCCGTCCCGGGTGCCGTCGGTGACCGAGCGGGCGTTCACGCCGAGGGAGGCGTGCACCGCCCGGCCCTGGGAGATGAGCTGCTCGGAGATGTCGCGCACGGTGTCGACCGGGATGGCGAAGCCGAGGCCGACGCTGCCGCCGCCGAGGGAGGCGATCGCGGTGTTGATGCCGATGACCTCGCCGGCGCCGTTGACCAGCGCGCCGCCGGAGTTGCCCGGGTTGATCGGGGCGTCGGTCTGCACCGCGCTGATCACGGCGTTGGTGTCGCTGCCCTCGCCGGCCAGCCGGACCGGCCGGTCCAGCGCGCTCACGATGCCGCTGGTCACCGTGCTGGCCAGGCCCAGCGGCGAGCCGATCGCGACGACCGGGTCGCCGACGACGACGCCGTCGGACCTGCCCAGCGCGGCGGTGAGCAGGCCGGGCTTCTCGACCTTGAGGACGGCGAGGTCGCTGGCCGGGTCGCGGCCGACGATGCGGGCCTCCGAGCCGCTGCCGTCGGAGAACACGGCGCGGATCTCGGCACCCTCGACGCCGTCGGCGCCGGAGATGACGTGGTTGTTGGTGACGATGTAGCCGTTCTCGCCCTCGATGACGACCCCGGAGCCGGTGGCACCGGCCTCGCCGATGCGGACCTCGACCGAGACGACGGCCGGGGTGACCCGCGAGGCGATGTCGGACACCGAGCCCGGCTCGCGGGCGATCCCCTCGTCGGTCTCGCTGAGCTGGGTGCCCGGCGCCAGCAGCGGCGACTCGTCGGCGGTGCGGGTCAGCCAGTAGCCGGCGGCGCCGCCGACCAGCCCGGTCAGCAGCACCGCGAGCAGGGCGAGGACCGTCAGCCGGATCGACACGTCGGCCAGCCGCAGCCGCCGGCGCCCCCTGGCGTCGACGACGACGGGGCCGGTCTGCTGCTCGGGCTCCTCGAACACGGCCGGGCCGGTGAGGCCGGCCGGGGCGTGCGGATCGCGCCACGG
>DATIMX010000251.1:0-10359 GCA_035474935.1 Geodermatophilus sp.
ACTCTCCGTAGATGAATTCGATACCGGGCGAGAACCGAGAACTGGACGCTCTCGTCAATCAACCCAAAGAAACCCACAAAGGGGTCACTTGCTTGGCACTGACTTTCGGCACGCTGTTGAGTTCTCAAGGAGCGGACGCGCTCGTACTCCAGCCTTTTGGGCCTTCGTTCGAGGCGATATGTCCACTGTACACCGCGCTCCGCAGCGGTCGAACCTCGGGGGTCCGTCCAGCGGTTTCCCAGGCCTTGCGACCCGGTCTGTTCTCGCTCGGTGCAGGGAGAACAGTACACCACCTATGGGGCCCTCTGCAGGGGGGTCCGCGGAGGCGTCTGCCTCTCGGTCGATGCCCTCTGCGCAGGGCCTCGGTGTCCGTCGAGCCGGCTGTGGAGCCGGACTCCAGGACGTCGAAGTCAACGCCGTCCGCCGCGCCGCGCTTCCCGCGGCATCCGCGCTGTTCGTCTTGGAGTCGGGGGCGGTGGCCGGCCGCTGGGCGGAGGTGTCCCGACGTCTGGGGGAATCGCGTCGCCACCGAACGGCTTCCGCACACGGGTGGCAGCTGGGTCACAGCCTTCAACCACCAGCCCGACAGCTGGACGTCACTCGTCCCTGACGGCGTCAGGCCACGTCGCGGGGTCGGAACTGGACGCTGACCCGGGGGCCCACCGGTTTGGTGGTCTTCGGGATGCAGTGCTCCCACGTCCGCTGGCACGAGCCGCCCATGACGACCAGGTCGCCGTGCCCCAGGGGGAACCGCAGACCCTCCCCGCCGCCGACCGGGCGGAGCAGCAGCGGCCGCGGCGACCCGAACGACACGATGGCGACCATGGTGTCGGCGCTCCGTCCGCGGCCGAGTCGGTCACCGTGCCAGGCGACGCTGTCGCGGCCGTCGCGGTAGAGGCACATGCCGGCGCTGACGAACGGCTCGCCCAGCTCGGGCCCGTAGTGGGCGTTCAGTGCCTCCCGCGCCTCGGTGAGCAACGGGTGCGGCAGCGGCTCGTCGCCGCCGTACCACCGCAGCAGCCGGGGGACGGCGACCTCGCGCTCGTACATCTGCCGTCGGTCGGCCCGCCAGCCGATGTCCCCGAGCAGCACCTCGAGGACCTCGTCGGACCCCTTGACCCAGCCGGGCAGGTGGTCGACCCAGGCACCCCGGCTGAGGTGGTGCCGGGTGACCGCGAGCGGCCGGAGCGTGGCCTGCTCGGCAAGGTCCCACATCGACGGCTGGTGTGCGAGCGACATGGGCGGAGGCTACGTCAGATCGAACAGGTGTACGAGTACGGACAGCGCCCGGGGCTCTTACGGTGTCGGCCTCCCTGCTGGGTCCCGCAGCGAGCTTGCGAGTGGTGGGCGGCAGGGAGGTCCTTCTTCAGGCGGTGAGGGCGAGCGCGAAGGGCAGGACGCGGGAGGCGCCGGCCAGCCGCAGCTCGCGACCGGCGACGGTCATGGTCCAGCGCGAGTCGGCGAGGTCGTCGACCAGCAGCACCGGCACCGGGCCCAGCTGGGCCAGCCGCTCGCGCAGCTCCGGGCCGACGACGATCCGCTGCCACACGCCCGCCAGCCGGAAGGCGCTGTTGCCGCCGGGCTGCCCCGTCGGCCCGCCGTGTGCGAGCGAGAGCTCCCCGAGGTAGGGCAGCCGGCCCAACCCCGCCAGCCCCTGCGCCAGCCCGGTGACCAGGCGGGGACGGCGGCGGGAGGGGACGGCGACCACCGCGGCGGGGCGCTCGGCCCAGTCCCAGGCACCCAGCACCCGGGCGCACGCCCGCAGCAGCTCCTCGTCCGGCGGGACGTCCGACGGCGCCCGTCGCACCGGCACGTCGAAGGCGGCGTCCGGGTTCTCCTCCAGACCCGGGGCCTCGAGGTCGACCACGCCGCCGACGCCGTCGTCCCCGAGCAGGGTGCGCAGCCGCTGCCCCCAGCCGAGGTCGGTGAGCCGGGCGACGGCCCGGCCCGGGTCGAGCTGCTCACCCGGCCCGATCTTGCCCTTGACCTCCACGCCGAGGCGGTCGGCGCCGGTCGGCCACTGGGCGCGCGGCGCCAGCTCGACGCCGGGACGGTCGAGGGCGGCAGCGGCCGCCGCGGCCGCCCCCTCGGGGACCTCGGTCGAGTACCAGGGGCCGGCGCAGACGTCGCAGCGGCCGCAGGGTGCGGCGGTCGGGTCGTCGAGGGCCTCCTGCAGGAAGGCCATCCGGCACTGCGCCTCGTCGACCGGCTTCGCGTAGCCGATCATCGCCCGCTGCTCGGCCTCCCGGGTCCGGGTGACGCGGGCGTAGCGGTCGGCGTCGTAGACCCACGGCCGTCCGGTGGACCGCCAGCCGCCCTGCACCCGCTCCACCGCGCCGTCCACCGCGAGCACCTTGAGCAGCAGCTCGAGCCGGGAGCGGCGGACGTCGGCGACCGTCTCCAGCCGGGCCACCGACCAGGCCCTTCCGTCGGCCATCGCGGAGAGCACCGCGGCGGCGTGGTCCTCCCGCGGCATGGAGGAGGTGGCGAACCACTGCCAGATGGCGAGGTCCTCGGGGCCGGGCAGCAGCAGCACGTCGGCGTGCTCGACGGCGCGGCCGGCGCGGCCGACCTGCTGGTAGTAGCTGACCGGCGACGACGGCGCCCCCAGGTGGACGACGAAGCCGAGGTCGGGCTTGTCGAAGCCCATGCCGAGCGCCGAGGTGGCGACCAGCGCCTTGACCCGGTTCTCCCGCAGCGCCTCCTCGGCGTCCTTGCGGTCGGCGTCGTCGAGCCGGCCGGTGTAGGCGCGCACCTCGTGTCCGGCGTCACGCAGCAGGGACGCCGTCTCCTCCGCCGCGGCCACGGTGAGCGTGTAGACGATGCCGCTGCCCGGCAGGTCGCCGAGACGGGCGGCCAGCCACGCCAGCCGCGCGCGGTCGGTGGGCAGC
The DNA here is from genome assembly GCA_035474935.1 of Geodermatophilus sp. Classification (GTDB taxonomy): domain Bacteria; phylum Actinomycetota; class Actinomycetes; order Mycobacteriales; family Geodermatophilaceae; genus Geodermatophilus. The sequence continues at coordinate 2,892 of DATIMX010000251.1, forward strand.
CGCAGCACGCCGAGGCGCAGCGAGTCGCGCGCCAGGGGGCCGCGCACCGTCGTCACCCCCACGCCGCCGGCGCCGAGCTGCTCGGCGACGTCGGCGACCACCCGCTCGTTGGCCGTCGCGGTGGTCGCGAGCACCGGCGTCCCGGCCGGGAGCGTGCCGAGCAGGTCGCGGATGCGGCGGTAGTCGGGGCGGAAGTCATGGCCCCAGTCGGAGACGCAGTGCGCCTCGTCGACGACGAGCAGGCCGCAGCGGGCCACCAGCCCCGGCAGCTGCTCCTCGCGGAAGCGCGGGTTCGTCAGCCGCTCCGGGGAGACCAGCAGGACGTCGACGGCGTCGGCGGCCAGCGCGGCGGCGACGTCGTCCCACTCGGTGGCGTTGGCGCTGGAGATCTCCACGGCACGGATGCCGGCCCGCGCGGCGGCGGCGACCTGATCGCGCATCAGCGCCAGCAGCGGGCTGACCAGCAGGGTGGGGCCGGCGCCGCGGCGGCGCAGCAGCGCAGTGGAGACGAAGTAGACCGCCGACTTGCCCCACCCGGTGCGCTGCACGACCAGGGCCCGCTCGGAGCGCTCGACCAGCGCGGCGACGGCGGCGTCCTGACCCTCGCGGAACTCCGCGCCGGGCCGGCCGGTCAGCTCCCGGAGGACCTCGAGGGCCTCGGTGGCGAGGTCGGCGGACGGCGCGGCGGTGGTCATGGCTCCCGACAGTAGGCAGCGACGACGACAGGACGCGCCGCCGCGCGGACCCTGGGGACGAAGGGGGAGAATCCACAGGCGATGCGACCGCCGGACAACCACGTGCACACCAGGTGGTCCTGGGACACCGCCGACTCCTCCACGATGGTGCGCGCGTGCGAGCGGGCGGTGGCCCGGGGCCTGCCTGCCATCGCCTTCACCGAGCACCTCGACTTCACGACCTGGACGCCGGAGGACCGCGCGACCGCCGAGGGGCTGGTCGACCGGCACGCCTCCCGGCACCTGCCCATCGACGTCGAGGGCTACTTCGCCGAGCTCGAGGAGTGCCGCGGGCGCTTTCCCGAGCTGCGGATCTGGTCGGGCGTGGAGACCGGCGAGCCGCACCTGTTCGCCGCCAGCGTCGCCGCCCACCTGCGGGACTCCCCCGTCGACCGGGTGCTCGGCTCGCTGCACTCGCTGAGCCAGGACGGCCGGCTCTACGGCATCGGCCGGCTGCTCTACCCCGACCCGGACAGCACGATGCGCCGCTACCTGGCCGAGGTCGTCGACATGGTGGAGAACAGCGACGTCTTCGAGGTGCTGGCCCACGTCGACTTCCCGCGGCGGTACTGGCCCGGCGGCAGCGACCGGTACTCCGAGAAGGACTACGAGGAGGAGTACCGCGCGGTGTTCCGGGCGCTGGCCGGCACCGGCCGGGCGCTCGAGGTGAACACGACCAGCCCGCTGGCCTCGGTCGACCAGGTGCGCTGGTTCTTCGAGGAGGGCGGCGAGGCGGTCAGCTTCGGCAGCGACGCCCACCAGCCGGCCGGCGTCGGGCAGCACTTCGACCTCGCGGTGGACGTCGTCGAGGCGGCGGGCTTCCGCCCCGGACGGGACGCCTTCGACTTCTGGCGCCGCTGACAGATACTTCAGCGCTGAGAGAAGAGCGGTTACGGTTCGCGGGGTGATCCCCGGCCGCGTCGTCATCGCCCTCGGCGGCAACGCGATGACCGGCCCGGACGGCTCGGCCACGCCCGCCGCGCAGCGCGACGCGATCGCCGCGGCCTGCCGGCACGTGGCGGCGGTCGTGGCGACCGGCGTCCCGGTGGTGCTCACCCACGGCAACGGGCCGCAGGTGGGCAACCTGCTGGTCAAGAACGAGCTGGCCGCGCACGAGGTCCCGCCGGTGCCGCTGGACTGGTGCGTCGCCCAGACCCAGGCGACCATCGGCTTCACGCTGGCCGACGAGCTCGACGCCGCCCTCGCCGCGCACGGGCTGCCGCAGCGCACCGCCGCCCTGGTCACCCGCACCCTCGTCGACGCCGACGACCCGCACTTCCAGGAGCCGTCCAAGCCGGTCGGCCGCTTCCTGCCGCGCGAGCAGGCCGAGCGCTCCATGGCCCACGGCCAGGTGTGGGAGGACCGCGGCGCACGCGGCTGGCGGCGGGTCGTCGCCTCGCCCGAGCCGCAGCGCGTGGTCGACGTCCCGGCGATCGAGGCGCTGCTCGCGGCCGGGTTCGTGGTCGTCTGCGCCGGCGGGGGCGGCGTCCCGGTGGTGGACGATTCCGACGACCCAGCCCACCCCGGCGGGGCACTGCGCGGCGTCGAGGCCGTGATCGACAAGGACCTCACCGCCGCGCTGCTGGCCCGCGAGCTGGACGCCGGGACGCTGGTGATCGCGACCGACGTCCCCCACGTGCTCGTCGGGTACGGCACCCCGGCCGCCCGGCCGCTCGGCCGGGTCACCCCCGCAGAGCTGCGCGCGCACGCCGCGGCCGGCGAGTTCGCCCGCGGCTCGATGGGTCCCAAGGTCGAGGCCGCGCTCCGCTTCGTGGAGGGCGGTGCTCATGGCCCGGGACCCTCCCGTCGCGCCGTCATCACGTCCCTCGAGCACATCGCCGACGCCGTCACGAGCGACGACGTCGGCACCGTCCTGATCGCGAGTTGAGAGGAAAGCCGTGCCCGCACCGATCGAGGTCCGCAAGGTCCCCCTGCACAACGTCAGCGACGCCTCCGAGTTGGCGAAGCTCATCGACGACGGCGTGATGGAGGCCGACCGGGTCGTCGCCGTCATCGGCAAGACGGAGGGCAACGGCGGGGTCAACGACTACACGCGGATCATCGCCGACCGCGCCTTCCGCGAGGTGCTGCTCGAGAAGGGCACCCGCTCCAAGGAGGACGTCGCGCAGATCCCGATCGTGTGGTCGGGCGGCACGGACGGCGTCATCAGCCCGCACGCGACGGTCTTCGCCACGCTGCCCGAGGACGCCGTCGAGCGGACCGACGAGCCCCGGCTGACCGTCGGCTACGCGATGAGCGACGTCATCCTGCCCGAGGACATCGGCCGGATCACCATGGTCGAGAAGGTCGCCGAGGGCGTGCGCCGCGCGATGGAGGAGGCCGGCATCGAGGACCCGGCCGACGTCCACTACGTGCAGACCAAGACGCCGCTGCTGACCATCGAGACCATCCGCGACGCCAAGGCTCGCGGCAAGGACACCTACTTCGACGAGCCGCACGGCTCGATGGACCTGTCCAACGGGACGACGGCGCTGGGCATCGCGGTGGCGCTCGGCGAGATCGAGACGCCGCGCCAGGAGCAGGTCATGCGCGACCTGTCGCTGTACAGCGCGGTGGCCTCCTGCTCGTCCGGCGTCGAGCTGGACCGGGCCCAGATCGTCGTCGTCGGCAACGCCCGCGGTCACGGTGGCGCCTACCGGATCGGCCACTCCGTCATGAAGGACGCGCTCGACCAGGACGGTATTTGGAACGCCATCCGCGACGCCGGCCTCGAGCTGCCCGAGCGGCCGCACCCCAGCGACCTCGGCGACCGGCTGGTCAACGTCTTCCTCAAGTGCGAGGCCGACCCGACCGGCTACGTCCGCGGCCGGCGCAACGCGATGCTCGACGACTCCGACGTCTTCTGGCACCGCCAGATCAAGGCGACGGTGGGCGGCGTGGCGGCATCGGTGACCGGGGACCCGGCGGTGTTCGTGTCGGTGGCGGCGGTGCACCAGGGTCCGTCGGGCGGCGGGCCGGTGGCCGCGATCGTCAGGGCCTGAGACCCCGCCGTCCCCGTGTCGATCATGGGGTTGTGGATCGAGGACCCGCCGTCGTCCGGCGCGTCGTACGGCGACAAACCCATGATCGATGCCTGCGGGGGCAGCGGCTGGACGCCGGCAGTCGACGGGCCGGCAGGTGCGCCCCGGTGGACCCGCTCAGACCCGGAACTGGACCCGCGCGATCTCCTCGCACACGGGGTCGAACATCTCCCGCCGGATGCGGTTGTGCTCGGCCTCCGCGTCGTACACCCGGTAGGCCTCGGCGTCGACGAAGTCGCTGGTGATGGCGAAGCTCCACGCGCCGGGCCGCAGGCCGGCGTCCAGGCCGACCCGGACGTCCACCAGCCCGTCCACGGGCAGGGCGGCGATGGCGTCGAGCGCCTCCTGGACGAGGGAGAGGTCGGTGCCCGGGCGCACCCGGCCGACGACGACGTTGCGGATCACCGGCCCAGTGTGCCGCTGAGCTGCGGTGACCTGCTCAGGTCCGGCTGCGGGGTCCGGGCGTCCTGGAGCGGAGCGCGGTCAGCCGCGACGGCGGGACGGCGTCGACCAGCCACACGCCGTTCGCCGAGCGGGTGAAGACGGCGCCGTCGCGCGCCATGCCCTCGGCGTCGACCCGGAGGACGACCGGCCGCCCGTGGCGGGCGCCCACCCGTCGGGCCGTGGCCTCGTCGGAGCTGAGGTGGACCGCGTGCCGTCGTCCGGGGCGCAGGCCCTCGGCCTCGATGGCCGGCAGGTTCCGCTCCGCCGTCCCGTGGAACAGCACTCGCGGCGGCTGCTCCGCGGCGTAGCCGAGGTCGACGGCGACGCTGTGGCCCTGGCTGGCGCGGATTCGCGTGCCGGTGTCGTCGAAGGCGAACCGGCGCTTGTCGTTGGTGGCGACGACGTGCTCGAGCTCCGCGCGGGTCCACCCGAGGGCGGCGAGCAGGGCGTCGACGTCCGCCCAGCCGGCCGCGTCGAGGGTCAGCCCGACGGCGCCGGGGGCGTGGCGCAGCACAGAGGAGAGCCGCCTGCTGCGCCGGACGACATCGCGGGGGTCCACGCGCGGCCGCTACCCGGGTGGCGCGAGATCTGCACAGTCGCGGCCATCAGGGGCCCGATGGCCACGGGTGTGCAGATCTCGCGGGGGGATCAGCGCGAGTAGTACTCGACGACGAGCTGCTCCGCGCAGACGACCGGCACCTCGTCGCGGTTCGGCGTCCGGTCGTAGCGGGCGACCAGGTCGGCCAGCCGCACCTCCAGGTAGGCCGGGGCGGTGGCGTGCGCGCCGGACGCGGCGACGACGAAGGGCTCCTTGGAGCGGGATTCCTCGGCGATCTGCACGAAGTCGCCGGGCTGGAGCCGGTAGGAAGGCCGGTCGACGCGCTTGCCGTTGACCAGCACGTGCTGGTGGGTGACGAACTGGCGCGCCTGGTAGATGGTGCGCGCGAAGCCGGCCCGCAGCACGGTGGCGTCGAGGCGGGACTCGAGGTCCTGGATCAGCGCCTCGCCGGTCTTGCCGCCGGTGCGCCGGGCCCGGTCGAAGGCGGCGCGCAGCTGCGTCTCGCTGATGTCGTACTGGGCCCGCAGCCGCTGCTTCTCGCGCAGCCGGGTGGAGTAGTCGCTGTCCTTGCGGCGCTTGCGGCCGTGCTCGCCGGGCGGGTACGGACGGCGCTCGAAGTACTCCACGGCCTTGGGCGTGAGCGGGATGCCGAGGGCGCGGCTGATCCGGACCTTGGGACGCGGGGTGTTCACGGAGCCTCCAATGTTTGGTTAGGCTCACCTTATTCCACGACGTCGACCCCGAGGGGCACCCATGACCATCGGACGCCGGACGTCCTCCTCCGTGCAGCAGGACCGCGCCGCGGACGCCGCCGAGCGGGCCCGCACGGTCGCGACCCGGCCGATCGCCTCGGTGCAGGCCCTGGGGCTGGGCACCAGCCGGCTGCTGGCCGCGGCCACGCTGGACGACGGGCGAGTGCTCGTCGTCGTTCCCCGGAGCGGCGGGCTGGCGACGGCGGTCCACGAGGCACCGGACGGCGACCTCGCGGCGAAGGTCACGGTGACCTCCCGCTCGCCCCGGCCGCTGCGCAACCCGCTGCGGGCCCGGCTCGAGCTCGCCGGCTGGTTGATGCCGGTGCCCGAGGGGGACGAGGCCGACCTGGTGCTGGCCTTCGCCGCCGTCCGCCCGGACGACGTGCTGCTCGACGTGGGGCTCACCGCGACGCTGCTGCGCCTGGACGTCGCGGAGGTGCTGCTGCACGAGGGCGGCGGCTGGACCGGGATCACGCCGGAGGACTACGCCGCCGCCCGGCCCGACCCGCTGGGCGCCGCCGAGGACGACCTGCTGAGCGAGCACGCAGGTCCGCTGGCCGAGCTGTGCGCCCGGGTGCAGGCGCGGGCCGGCGACGACCCGGTGCACCTGCTCGGCCTCGACCGGCACGGGGTGCTGTTCCGGGTCGAGCCCCGCACCGGCTGCTACGACCTGCGCACGCCGTTCCCCGCACCGCTCAGCTCGACCGGGGAGCTGCCGTCCGCCGTCCGCGCGCTGCTGGCCTGCGTCCGCTGAGCCCCGCTGCCGGCGTCCGTGATGGGTGACCCAGATCACTAAACGGAACGTGTTCGCATCGTCACAAGGCGTTCACCCGAGCGCTACGGTACCGCTCAGTTCGAGACCTGTTCTTCGTCTATCCGTGCAGGAGGACCCGTGGCGGGTACCCCGGGTGTCGACTTCCCCGAGCAGCGGGACGTGGTCGACGTGGTGGTCAGTGGACGAGGCGAGGTGCTCGTCAGCTGGGTCGAGTCCGCGGACGACCGCGAGATCGTGGTGACGGCGGGCGAGGACCGGGACCGGCGCCGGGCCACTCTCCCGGTCGGGGAACGCCTGGAGCTGGTGTGGCGCGCCGCGAGCGAGCTGCGGTCCCTCCCGGTGGAGCTCACGGCCGTGGACCTCGGCGCGACACCGGTGTGGCGGCTCCGTCCGACCGGGCCGGTCACGAGGGGCCAACGCCGATCCGCGGTCCGGGCGTCGTTGAGCCTGCCCGTGTGCATGACCGTCGGCACCGTCGAGGTGGTGGGGACGACGGTCGACCTCAGTGAGGCCGGCACCCGAGTCCTGTTCGAGGACCCCTCCACGGGCCGTACGGACTCGACCGACGGCAACGACTCCGAGCCCGCCGTCGAGGACGCTCCCGAGGCCGGCACCGGCGACGGCGTCCCCGACGCGGGAGCGGTCGTCACCCTCCGCATCTCCCTCGTCGACGACGACGTCGTCTGCCAGGCGGAGGCGATCCGGCGGATCAAGCGCCAGGACCGCCGTCCGGAGCTGACGTTCCGGTTCATCGGGCTGCGCGAGAAGACCGAGGACCTCATCCGCCGGCAGGTCTTCGCCCAGCTGCGCTCCCTCCGGGCCCGCGGCCTGGACTGAACCACCCGGAGAGAGACCCGCGGTCAGGCCGCGGTGCGCGCCTCTCGCGCCAGCGCCTCGAGCGCCTGCTCGAAGCACTCCTGCGGCGGCTGCACCAGCCCGGCGCCGACCTGACCGGTGCCGGCGACCCGCCCGGCCATGCCGGTGTTGATCTGCGGCAGCCAGCCCGTGCGCGCCACGGCGAGGACGTCGATGCCGGTCGGGGAGCCGCGGAAACCGAGGATCGGCACCTGCATCGCCGGGTTCTCCGCGAGCGTCAGCTGGTACATCCGCTCCGTGGTGGCCAGCGCGTCGGGCACGGTGCCGCCGACGAACCGGACGATCGC
>DATIMX010000252.1:0-8410 GCA_035474935.1 Geodermatophilus sp.
CGGGCAGCCCGGTCCGTGGTCGCCGTACGCCGTCCGGCTGGGTGGTGGGGACCCGGCGCGCGTCCCGTCGGTGCGCGAGGGCCGGGCCGCGGTGCAGGACGAGGGCAGTCAGCTGGCCGCCCTGCTGCTCGCCCGCGCGCCACTGGAGGGCCCGGACGCCGCCTGGCTCGACGTGTGCGCCGGTCCCGGCGGCAAGGCCGCGCTGCTCGCCGTCGTCCGGCTCGAGGGCGTGCGGCTCACCGCCGCCGACCGCGCGCCGCACCGCGCCGAGCTGGTCCGCCGCGCCCTGCACGACGAGGACGACGTCGAGGTGGTGGTCGCCGACGGGCGGACGCCGCCGTGGTCGCCGGGCTCCTTCGACCGCGTGCTGCTCGACGCGCCGTGCACCGGCCTCGGGGCGCTGCGCCGCCGCCCCGAGGTGCGCTGGCGGCGCACCGCGGACGACGTCCCGCCACTGGTGGACCTGCAGACGGCGCTGCTGGACGGCGCGCTGGCCTCGGTGCGCCCCGGCGGCGTGGTCGCCTACGTGACCTGCTCGCCGCACACCGACGAGACCGTCGCCGTGGTCGACGCCGCGGCCGGCCGGGACGACGTCGAGGTGCTGCCGGTCGCGCCGCTGTTCCCGGAGGTGCCCGGTCTCGCCCGCGGGGCGTACGGCCAGCTGTGGCCGCACCGGCACGGCACCGACGCGATGTTCATGGCACTGCTCCGCCGCACCCGCTGAGCCCGGCGGTCACCCGGCCGGCGAGGTCGACGCCGGAGCCGGGGCGGCCGGGGCCGACGTCACCGGGGCCGGCTCCGTCATCGGGACGGCGGAGGACTGCTTCGGTGATTCCTGCCGCTCCTCGTGCTCGCCGGAGCCGCCCCCCTCGTGCTCCTTCTTGTCCTTTTCCTTCTTGTCCTTGTCCTCGTGCTTCCCCTCGTGCCGGTCGTGGTCGTGGTCGTGCGGGTGCCGGTCGGCGTCCGATCGCGGCGGGGGCGAGGAGGAGGGCGCCGCGGGCGTCCTCGGCGCGGGAGCGGGCTCGGGTGCCGGTGCGGGCTCGGGTGCCGGTGCGTCCGCCGACGGCGTCCCGGCCGGCGCGCTGGTCGTCCCCGTGTCCTCCGCCTCCGGCACGGGTGCTGCCGCCGGCGGCGCCCCGGCCACGTCTGCTGGGGGCGTCACCCTCGCGGCCGGCGGTGAGGTCGAGGGGGCCGGACGGCGCTGCGGCGACGCCGTCGTCCGCGGGGCGGCGGCCTGCGGCGCGGCCTCGGGCGGCGCGGCGGCCGTCTGCGCGGCGAGAGAGGACTCTGCCCACCGGTCCGCTCTCGGCGTGGTGCCGCCCCGCGGTGCCGCGCCGGCGTCCTCCGACGGTGCGGCGGGTGGCGCCGACGGCGGGCCGCTGGGGGCCGCGGCGCCGGCCGCGGGTTCCTCGGCCGCCGGCCGGGCGGGCTGGGTCGGATCGCCGAGCAGCGAGAAGCCGGCCCAGGCGCCGGTGAGCGTCACCGTGCCGATCGCGGCCAGCACGGCGATCGCGCCGGCCGCCAGCGCCAGCCGCCCGGACCACCACCGCCGGGCCGGCCACCCGGTGGCCGCGTAGTGCAGCACGACCGGGCGGTGCAGTGGGTCCGGCGCCGGGACCACTCCGCGCCGGCTCGGGCGGTGCCGACCGTGGCCGCTCATCCCGTCGTCCGGTGCGGCCCGGCCGGCCGCAGCCGGCGCTCGGCCCACAGCGCCGCCTGCGTGCGGTCGGTGGCGCCGATGCGCTGCAGGATGCGTGTGACGTGGGTCTTGACGGTGGCCTCGCTGATCCTCAGCCGCCGGGCGATCACCTTGTTCGGCAGGCCCTGCCGGACCAGCTCGAGCACCTCCTTCTCGCGGTCGGTGAGCAGGTCGCCCTGGCCGCGGTCGCGCAGGTCGGCGAGGAGCGCGGCGGTCACCATCGGGTCGATCGGTGCCCCGCCGGCGGCGATGCAGCGCACCGCGTCGAGGATCGACTCGCCGTCCTGGTACTTGAGCAGGTAGCCGTCGGCGCCGGCGATCAGCGCGGGCAGCACCAGGTCGGGCTCGCCGAAGGAGGTGAGCACCAGCACGGGGGTGGTGCGGCCGCGCTCGCGCAGCGTGCGGATCACCGTCACCCCGTCCGCGCCCGGCATCGAGAGGTCCAGCAGCAGGACGTCGGGGTCCAGCCGCTCGACCAGTTCGATGGCGGTGTCGCCGTCCCCGACCGCGCCCACGCACTCCAGCCCGTCGGCGGCGTCCAGCAGGCTCGAGATGCCCCGCCGGACGACGGCGTGGTCGTCGACGACCAGCACCCGGATCACCGTGCCGCTCCGGCCGACAGGGGTGCGGTGGTGGACAGCGGCACGGTCGCGACCAACCGGGTGCCCTGCCCCGGGGCGCTGGTCAGCGTCAGCGAGCCCCCCGCGTCCACGAGCAGCTCGCCCAGTGCCCGCAACCCGACGTGGCCGGCCGCGAACCGTTCACCCAGCCGGCTCTCGTCGAAGCCCTGCCCATCGTCCTCGACCCGCATGGTGGCGACTCCCTGGTCTCGGGTGACGACGACCTCGACCGAGGTCGCCTGACTGTGCGTGGTCACGTTGCGCAGCGCCTCCTGGGCGCAGCGGTAGAGCAGTGCGGCCGTCGGCCCGGGCAGGTCCCGGGCGGCGTCGGCGTACACGGAGACGCGGATGCCGGAGCGGCCGACCTCCTGCGCCAGCACCTGCAGGGCCGGCAGCAGGCCGCCGCGGAAGGCGCCGCGGGCGGGGATCAGTGCGACGAGCAGGTTGCGCAGGTCCTCGACGGTCTGGCGCATCGCGGCCGCGGTCCGCTCCAGCAGCTCGGCGTCCTCGGCGCTGCGCGGCCGGCCGCGCATCCGTGCCGCGTCGAGGTCGTAGGCCAGCCCGGTGAGGTCCTGGACGACGTGGTCGTGCACCTCGCTGGCGATCCGGCGCCGCTCGGCGTCCGAGGCGTCCACGGCGGCCTGCAGCAGCGCCTCCTCGGCCTGCTGCGAGCGGCGCAGCCGAGACGCCAGCCGCCAGGCCAGCGGCACCTGGATCACCTGCAGCAGCGCCAGGGCGCCCAGCGCGGCGGGCGCGAAGCGCATCCAGGCGCTCTTGGCGATCTCGTTGACCTCGGAGTAGCTCTCGTGGAACTCCACCAGCAGGGGGGTGCCGTGCACGTCCTCCACCGCCACCCAGGCCACCAGCACCCGGCCGCTGCTGCGGCCCGCGACCACGCCCGGTTCGTCGGGGTCGGCCACGAGCGAGGCGACCGACCTCGAGTCGAGGGCCCGCCGTGCCTGGGGCGGCAGCGCGGCCACCCGGCCCACGACGCTGCGGTCGTCGGCCCAGAGCACCCGACCGTCACCGGCGCGCACCCGGACCGCCACCACCGGGCCGGCCGCGACCAGCGCGCTGACGTGGGTGTGCAGGTCGTCGGGGGCGGCGGGCGGCCGGGTGGGGTCACCGTCCAGGGCGGGCGTGAGCGTGGCGGCCGTGACGCGGGCGAGGCTCTCGAAGGCCCGGGTGCCCTGCTCGAGACCGGCCCGGCGGGCGAGCACCCCGGTGAGCAGGGCCAGCGCGAGGGTCACGGCGAGTCCGGCGCAGGTGAACCAGGTGACGGGGACGACCACCGAGGAGCGACGCCCCGCTCGGTGCCCCGCCGTCCGCCGTCTCCCTCGGACCACGACTCGCACGATAGGGAGGCCCAGTTCCGTATCGGGGGTCTCGGGACGCGAGTGCAGCTCAGAGCGGACATCACATCCCGCCGCGCCCGGGGACTCGTACGGACGGCGACCCCTCGGCCACGGAGCGGGGCGGCGGGAACCGGGCGCGTCCTGCCGACGACCACTGCACCGTGACCACTCGACCGCCGGCCGTGCGCCGGACCACCGCCACCGTCCTGATGGGCGCCGTCCTGCTCGCCGCCGGCACCGGGACGGCGGCCGCCCACGTCGAGGTCAGCGCGGAGGGCGCCGTGGCCGGCACCGGCCCGGTGACGCTCGCCTTCTCCGCCGCATCGGAGGCCGCCTCGGGCATCACCGCCATGCGCACCCAGCTGCCCGACGGCATCGACCCGGCGGACGTCACGCTGGCCGCCGGGCCGGCCGGGTGGGCGCTCACCCCGACCGCGGAGGGCTTCGAGGTCGGCGGGCCCGCGCTGCCGGTCGGCGCGGACGCCGAGTACGCGGTCACCGTGGCGACCCTGCCCGCCGGTGTGACCGAGCTGGCCTTCCCGACGGTGCAGGTCTACGCCGACGGCACCGAGGACGCCTGGATCGAGCAGGAGGTGCCCGGCGGGCCGGAGCCGGAGCTGCCCGCCCCGGTCCTCACCGTCACCCCGGGCGCGCCGGCGCCGACGACGGCCGCGCCGGCTCCTCCGGTGGCGTCCACCCCCGCCGCGCCCACCGCGTCGGTGCCGGCACCCGCCGACGACGCCGCCGCCGAGGCCGACGAGGGGAGCGGGAGCGGCTGGCTGGTCGCGGCAGCCGTGGTGGCCGCGCTCGCGGCCGTGGCCGGCGGCCTCCTCCACCGCCGCTCGCGCGCGAGGCGGTGATCACCGCCGCCTAGACTCGGCGGACGTGCCCCGCAGCCCCCTCATCGCGCCCAGCCTCCTGTCGGCGGACTTCGCCCGGCTGGCCGAGGAGGCGCAGCGGGTCGCCGACGCCGACTGGTTGCACTTCGACGTCATGGACGCGCACTTCGTGCCGAACCTGACCTTCGGGCTCCCGGTCATGCAGGCGGTGCAGGCGGTCAGCCCGGTGCCGCTGGACTGCCACCTGATGATCGAGGACCCGGAGCGCTGGGCGCCGGGCTACGCCGAGGCGGGGGCGCGCAACGTCACCGTGCACGCCGAGGCGTGCACCGGGGACCCGCGCGCCGTCGCCCGTGACCTGCGGGCAGCCGGGTCGCTGGCCGGCCTGGCGCTCAAGCCCGGCACGCCGCTGGAGGAGTACCTCGACGTGCTGCCCGAGTTCGACACCCTGCTGGTCATGACCGTCGAGCCCGGCTTCGGCGGGCAGCGCTTCATCGCCGAGACGCTGCCCAAGGTCCGCCGCGCCCGGGAGCTTGTCGACACCGGGCACCTCACGCTGCTGGTCGAGGTCGACGGCGGGATCAACGCCGACACCATCGAGCAGGCCGCCGCCGCCGGCGCCGACGTCTTCGTGGCGGGCTCCGCGGTCTACGGCGCCGACGACCCGGCGCGCGCCATCGCCGGTCTGCGCGCGCAGGTCGCCGCGGCGCGGCAGGGGTGAGCGTCTCCCCGGCCGAGCTCTCGGCCATGGCCCGGGCGCGCGAGCTGGGCACGGGCGTCCTCGGCACCACCAGCCCGAACCCGGCGGTGGGCGCGGTGGTGCTGGCCGCCGACGGGACGCCGGTGGGGGAGGGCGCGACCGCACCGCCCGGAGGCCCGCACGCCGAGGTCCGGGCGCTCGCCGAGGCCGGAGAGCGGGCCCGCGGGGGCACCGCCGTCGTCACCCTCGAGCCATGCGCGCACACCGGCCGCACCGGGCCGTGCACCGAGGCGCTGGTGGCCGCCGGCGTGGCCCGCGTGGTCGTCGCCGTCCCCGAGCCGACGCAGCTGGCCGGGGGAGGCGCCGCCCGGCTGCGCGCCGCCGGCATCGAGGTGGAGCTCGGCGTCGAGCAGCAGGCCGCCGAGGAGGGCGCGCTGGGCGCGTGGCTGACCGGCGTGCGCGAGCACCGCCCGTTCGTGGTCTGGAAGGTCGCCGGCACGCTCGACGGCCGGGTGGCGGCCGCCGACGGCAGCAGCCGCTGGGTCACCGGCCCGGAGGCGCGGGCCGCCGTCCACCGGCTGCGGGCCACCTGTGACGCGGTCGTCGTCGGGTCGGGGACGGCGCTGACCGACGACCCGCAGCTGACCGTCCGCGACGCCGAGTTGCCTCCCACCCACCCGGCCGCCGCACGGCAGCCGCTGCGCGTGGTCCTCGACCGCCGCGGCCGGTTGCCGAGGACCGCCCGGGTGCTCGACGACGCTGCGCCCACCCTGGTCAGCGCCGCGGCCGGCCCGCGGGAGCTGCTCGCGGAGCTCTTCGCCCGCGACGTGCGGCGGGTGCTGCTGGAGGGCGGGCCGACGCTGGCCGCCGCCTTCCTGCGCGAGGGGCTGGTCGACGAGGCGGTCGTGCACCTGGCGCCCAAGCTCCTGGGCGCCGGCGCACCGCTGGTCGGGGACCTGGGAATCACCGGGATCGGCGATGCGCTGACCCTCTCGGTCACCGGCCTCACCCGCCTGGGCGGGGACGTGGAGATCCGGCTGCGGCCCAACCGGCACACTGGGGACCGGCGCGTCGCGGACCACCACGGCGCGACCGGAGGGAGTTGATCGTGTTCACCGGCATCGTCGAGGAGGTCGGCGTCCTGCTCGCCCGCGAGGAGGCCGGCGGGGTGGGTCGGGAGGCGGACGCCGCCCGGCTGCGCATCCGGGCGCGCAAGGCGCTCGAGGGCGTGGCGCTGGGCGACTCGATCGCCGTCAACGGGGTCTGCCTCACCGTCACCGGGTTCGCCGGGGCGGGTCCGGGGGGCGACGGCACGGCCGAGGAGTGGACCACCGACGTGATGGCCGAGACCCTCCGCCGCAGCAGCCTGGGCGCCCTGGGTGCCGGCGACCCGGTCAACCTGGAGCGCGCGGTCACCCCGCACACCCGGCTCGGCGGGCACCTGGTGCAGGGCCACGTCGACGGCGTCGGCACCGTCCTCACCCGCACCCCCGGCGAGCACTGGGAGGTCGTGCGGGTCGGGCTGCCGCCGGAGCTGGCGCGCTACGTGGTCGAGAAGGGCTCGATCACCGTGGACGGCGTCTCGCTGACCGTGAGCGCCGTCAGCGCCGCGGACGACCCCGAGCCGTGGTTCGAGGTCAGCCTGATCCCCACCACCCTGCGCGAGACCACGCTGGGTGCCGTCCCTCCCGGGAGCCCGGTCAACCTGGAGGTCGACGTGATCGCCAAGTACGTGGAACGCCTGTTGGGAGCACGCTCGTGAGCGAGCTGGCGAGCTCACGCAGAGGCACAGCAGCCACGCGCACGGAACCGACGAACGCCAGCGAGGAGGGTTCGTGAGCGCCAGCCTCCGCCTCGACACCGTCGAGGACGCCATCGCCGCGGTCAAGAGCGGCCGCCCGGTCGTCGTGATGGACGACGAGGACCGCGAGAACGAGGGCGATCTGATCTTCGCCTCCGAGCTGGCCACCCCGGAGCTGGTCGCGTTCATGGTCCGCTACACCTCGGGCTACATCTGCGTGGCCGTCACCGAGGCCGACGCCGACCGGCTCGACCTGCCGCCGATGTTCCGGGTCAACCAGGACCGCCGCGGCACCGCCTACACCGTGACCGTGGACGCCCGCGAGGGCGTGACCACCGGCATCTCCGCCGCCGACCGTGCGCACACCATCCGGCTGCTCGCCTCGGCGGAGACCAACTCGACCGACCTGGCCCGGCCCGGGCACATCGTGCCGCTGCGGGCGCGGGACGGCGGCGTGCTGCGGCGGCCGGGCCACACCGAGGCCGCCGTGGACCTCGCGGTGCTCGCCGGACTGCGCCCCTCGGGCGCCCTCTGCGAGCTGGTCAGCGAGAAGGACCCGGTCGGGATGGCGCGCGGCGACGAGCTGCGGGTCTTCGCCGACGAGCACGACCTGTGCCTGATCTCCATCGCCGACCTCATCGCCTACCGCAAGCGCTTCGACAAGCTGGTCGAGCGCGTCGCCGAGGCCACCGTGCCCCTGGCGCCGGGCACCTTCACCGCCGTCGGCTACCGCAGCTCCTACGACGAGCGCGAGCACGTCGCCTTCGTCTACGGCGACGTCGGCGACGGCGAGGACGTGCTCGTGCGGGTGCACTCCGAGTGCCTCACCGGCGACGTGTTCGGCTCGCTGCGCTGCGACTGCGGCCCCCAGCTGCAGGCGGCGCTGGCCGCGGTGGCCCAGGAGGGGCGCGGCATCGTGCTCTACATCCGCGGGCACGAGGGCCGGGGCATCGGCCTGCTGCACAAGCTGCAGGCCTACCAGCTGCAGGACATGGGCCTGGACACCGTCGACGCCAACCTCGACCTGGGCCTGCCCGCCGACGCCCGCGACTACGGCACCGGCGCGCAGATCCTCGTCGACCTCGGCGTGCAGACGATGCGGCTGCTGACGAACAACCCGGACAAGCGGGCCGGGCTGGAGGGTTACGGGCTGCAGGTCGTCGGCCGCGAGCCGCTGCCCACGCACGCCCACCCGGAGAACCTCACCTACCTGCGCACCAAACGGGACCGGATGGGCCATCACCTCCCCGGGCTTCCGGACCTGCCGGAGACGGCGCGATGAGCGGCGGCGGCGCACCGGCGCGGGCCACCGTGGACGCCACCGGCCTGCGCCTCGGCGTCGTCGCGACCCGCTGGCACGGGCAGGTCAGCGAGCAGCTGTTGGTCCGGGCGCTCG
>DATIMX010000253.1:0-1546 GCA_035474935.1 Geodermatophilus sp.
CGTCAGCCGGATCGACACGTCGGCCAGCCGCAGCCGCCGGCGCCCCCTGGCGTCGACGACGACGGGGCCGGTCTGCTGCTCGGGCTCCTCGAACACGGCCGGGCCGGTGAGGCCGGCCGGGGCGTGCGGATCGCGCCACGGGTCGGAGCGGGCGTCGGACTTCCACCACGGGCCGGTGGCGGTGCGCCGCCGTCCGGGCCGGCCGCCGGGCGGCTCCTGCAGGCCGCCCTGCCCGGGGGCGGGGGCGAAGGCGCGCAGTACCGCCTCGGGCGGCGGGGGCGGCAGCGGGCGGGCCGGCGGGACCGGCCGGTCGCCGGCGAAGCCGCCCTGCACGGCGGCGGGCCGCCCGAAGGCGGCCTGCTGGGCGGGGGTGGGCGCAGGGGTCCGCGCCGCCGCGGGCTGTGGGCGGGACGGCGGGTCGAAGCCGCCGACGCCGTCCCGGGGCCGGGCGAAGGCCTCGTCGGGCGCGGTCGGCTCGGGGGGGCCGTCCCCGTCGGGGGTGCGGGGCACGTCGGGGCTCAGCGGGTCCTCCCCGGACGGGGTGCCGGCGCGGCTGGTCAGGGCGTCCCGCCCGGGGTCGCGGTGGGTGCGACGCCGCCGGTGCCGACGGTCGTGGCGCGGACCACCGGCGGGACGATCTCGGTGCGCTCCTCGAACGAGCCGCGGGCCACCGAGTCCGGTGGCGTGTGCGCACCGTCGGAGCTGTCGGTCGGCAGGTTCAGCGCGAGGGCGGTCACCCCGACGCCGAGGACCCCCAGCACGCCGACGAAGCCGCGGCGCAGCCAGCGGGCGTGGCCGGGCCGGTCGCTGTCGGCCGGGGCCGGGGCCAGGGACACCGACCACGAGCCGGTGGCGCCGCTGACGGTGAGCTGGCCGGGGTCGGCGCTCATCGCGCCGAGCCCACCACCGGTGCCGGGCACGTCGGCGGTGAAGGGGATGGCGCACAGCCGGGACAGCAGGTCACCGGGGACGGCGACGTCGGACGAGGCGTGCAGCGCCTCCTTGGCCTCCCGCTGCGCCTGCACCGCCATCCGGCACTGGGCGCAGCCGGCCAGGTGGCGGGCCGCCCGGGCGGCCGGACCGCCGCCCAGCTCGCCGTCGACGAGAGCGGCGACGGCCTCCTGGGCCAGGTGGCTCTCCGGGATGTTCACCCCGCACTCCCCTCCGCGACGGCGTCCTGGCTGCTCACCGGCCGGCGCGGGGCCAGGTGCGCGAGCGCCTCGCGCAGCTGGACGCGGCCGCGGTGGATGCGGCTGCGCACCGTGCCGAGCTTGATGCCCAGGGTCGCCGCGATCTCCTCGTAGGTCAGTCCCTCGATGTCGCAGAGGACGACCGCGACGCGGAACTCCGGGGAGAGCGCGTCGAGCGCCGCCTGCACCTGCGGGTCGAGGTGGGTGTCCGAGTACACCTGCTCGGGGCTGGGTGCCGTCCCGGGCAGTCGCTCGGTGTCCTCGGGCAGGGCGTCGAACCGGATCCGCTGCCGGCGCCGCACCATGTCGAGGAAGAGGTTGGTGGTGATGCGGTGCAGCCAGCCCTCGAAGGTGCC
>DATIMX010000254.1:0-9209 GCA_035474935.1 Geodermatophilus sp.
ATCGAGAAGCGGACCGTCCGGACCCGGGAGGAGCAGGGCTGATGGCCTGGACACGTGAGCAGATGGCCGCCCGCGCGGCGAGCGAGCTCGAGGACGGGGCGTACGTCAACCTCGGCATCGGCATGCCGACGCTCGTGCCGAACTACGTGCCCGACGACGTCCACGTCGTGCTGCACAGCGAGAACGGCATCCTCGGCGTCGGCCCGTACCCGTACGAGGGGGAAGAGGACGCCGACCTGATCAACGCCGGCAAGGAGACGGTGACGATCCTGCCCGGGGCCAGCTTCTTCGACTCGGCGATGTCGTTCGGGATGATCCGCGGCAAGCACCTCGACCTCGCCGTCCTCGGCGCGATGCAGGTCTACCCCCGCGGCGACCTGGCCAACTGGCTGATCCCCGGCAAGATGGTCAACGGCATGGGCGGCGCGATGGACCTCGTCCACGGCGCCCGCAAGGTGATCATCATGATGGAGCACGTCGCCCGCGACGGGTCGGCCAAGCTGGTCGAGGAGTGCACCCTGCCGCTGACCGGCAAGGCCTGCGTGGACCGGGTGGTCACCGACCTCGCCGTCGTCGACGTCACCCCGGGGGGCTTCGTGCTGCGCGAGACCGCCCCCGGCGTCAGCGTCGACGAGGTCCAGGCCGCCACCGGAGCCCCGCTCACCGTCGCCGACGACGTCCGCGAGATGCCTTTCCCGGCGACGGTGTGACCGGGAGGTCATCCGGAGACACAACCCCTCGGGTCACGGGGTCGGCGAGCGCCGGCGAGGCGGTGCCGTGACCTTCTCGGTCGTCGCGCGGGACCCGGCGACCGGAGAGCTGGGCATCGCTGTGTCGTCGTGCATCCTCGCCGTCGGCCGGGCGGTGCCCAGCGCGCGGCCGGGGGTCGGGGTGGTCGCGGTCCAGGCGCGCAGCCGGCGTGGCCTGGGCCAGTCGCTGCTGGCCGGCCTCGGAGACGGCGCCGACCCGGCCGACCTGGTGCGGGCGGCGGCGCACGCGGCCGAGGACGTCGACCGGCAGATCGCCGTCCTCGACGCGACCGGCCGCGTCGCCGCCGATACCGGGCGCGGCTCGTTCCCGGTCAGCGGCCACCTGGTCGGCGACCAGATGAGCGTGCAGGGCAACATGCTGGCCTCACCGGAGGTGCTGCCGGCGATGGCACAGGCCTACACCGCCGCCCGCGGCGACCTGCCCGACCGGCTGCTCGCCGCGCTGACCGCCGGGCAGGACGCCGGCGGCGACGTCCGCGGCCGGCAGTCCGCGGCGCTGCTGGTGGTCAGCGGGACGCCGGCCAGCGACGAGGACGACGGCGTCCGGATGGACCTGCGGGTCGACGACTCCGGCGACCCGGTCGCGCAGCTGCGGATGCTGCGCAACCTGCAGCGCGCCTACGACGAGCGCGACTACGAGACCCTCGCGCTGTTCGCACCGGAGGGCGCCCGCGATCTCTACGCCGCGCTGGCCGCCTCGCAGCGCGGGGACCGCGACGCGGCCCGGTCGGCACTGGAGGCGATGCGGGCCCGGCCGGGCTGGGCGACGTGGCTGGCCGCGATGGCCGGCGACACCCGGCTCGCCGGGGTGTCCCGGCTGCTCGAGTGAGCGCGGGGGCCGGGTCGGGCCCCCGCGCGCACCCCGGCGGCCTCGCGCGCGGTCAGGCCGGCTCGACGCCGAAGGTCTGCGCCAGCCGCTCGATCTTGCGCGCGCGGCCGAGCCGGGGCTTGTCGCTGCCGTCGCGGATGACCCGGCCGCGGGCCTCGAAGTCGGCCAGGAAGTCCCGCGCCCAGGCGACGTCCGAGGGTGTGGGGCTGATGACCTCGTTGATCACCGGCGTCTGCTCGGGGTCCAGGCAGAGCTTGCCGGTGAGCCCGAGGGAGACGGTGACGGCGGTCTGCTCACGCAGCACCGGGTGGCTGCTGCTCACCGTCGGGCCGTCGATGGGCCCGGGCAGGCCGCCGATCCGGCTGGCCAGGACCAGCCGGGAGCGCGGGTAGGCCATGGCCAGGTCGTCGGCGCTGGTGCCGGTGTCGCGGCGGTAGTCGCCGCTGCCGAAGGCCAACCGGAAGGTGCCGCGGGCACGGGCGATGGAGACGGCCTCCTCGATGCCCAGCGCGGACTCGACCAGCGCCAGGACGGGCGTGGAGCCGCCGAGCCGGTCGGCGGTCTCGGTGACCTGCTCCCCGGCCTCGGTCTTGGCCAGCATGACGCCGAGCAGGCCGGGCACCCCGGCGAGCTTGGCGACGTCGTCGTCCCAGAACTCCGTCGAGCGGTCGTTGATCCGCACCCAGGCCGATCGGTCCCCGCGCGAGAGCCACTCGATGACGCCGGCGCGGGCCTCGTCCTTGTTCGCGGGGTCCACCGCGTCCTCGATGTCGAGCACGATCTGGTCGGCTCGCGACTCCGAGGCCCGGTCGAACAGGTCGGTACGGGCACCGTTGACCAGCAGCCAGGAGCGCGCGTCCTCGGGACCCACCTTGCGTTGTCTCACCACGCCCCCATCCTCGTACCGTGTCCCGGGCCACTCGCGACCGGGCCGGGTCGCAGGCAGCTCGGGCGGTGCGCTACCGGAGGAGGCTGCGGGCGATGACCATGCGCTGCACCTGGTTGGTGCCCTCGTAGAGCTGGGTGGTCCAGGACCCCAGCACCCCGCTCCCCGCTGACCTGCCCGTTCTCGCCGGGCCGTCACACAGGCATGACACCCCGCGGCGCCACGGCGTGCTCTTCCGCGCCGCGCGCGACGTGCATGCGACTGAGCCGGCCGAGGTCCGTGGACGTCCGGAAGCGCGACTTCACGACGTCCCAGGGGAGATGAGGCCGCGGTTGCGGGCCCGGTCGACGGCCTCGCGGCGGGAGCTGGCGCCGAGCTTGGTGTAGATGGCCCGGACGTGCGTCTTCACCGTGCTGTGCGCGACGGTCAGTTCGATGGCGATCTCACCGAAGGAGCGCTGCGTGGGCAGCAGGGTGAGGACCGCACGCTCCCGCTCGGTCAGGCTCACCCGCCGGTCGCCTCCGCCGAGGGCGAACCGGGCGCGCAGCACCCGGCGCGCGATCGGTTCCCGGGCGTCGAAGCTGCCCAGCAGGCCGGTGAGCAGATCGGCGACCGCGGCCGGTGCGAACGCCAGCGGCCGCAGCACGTCCATCGCCTCGGTCAGTGCCAAGGCGCGATCCAGCGCGGCGCGGGCGTGCCCCCGGCGGCCATCGAGCACCGCGAGGTGGCAGTCCAGCACGCAGGCCTCGATCATCGCCCACGGCAGGAGAACGGGTGACGAGCCGTCCAGGACGGGCCGCAGGGCCTCGGAGGCGGCGGGCAGGCGGCCCATCGAGGTCAGCCGCTGCGCGCGCATCAACGCGACCTCCCCCGCTGACCCGAGGCTGTGCTCGGCCCACTCGAGCACGGTGCGAGCGAGGTCGGTGCGGCCGGCCAGCGCCGCCGCCGGGTACTCCAGTGACCTCCGCCGCAGCGCACGAGCAGGGTCCGCTCGCGCCGGCCGGGCCGACGTCCTCCGGCGCGGATGAGACCTGCCTCCCGCGGCACGGACGGCGATCGCCACGGGCACGCGCCGGCGGTCGGCCGCCGCCGCGTTCCCGGCCGGGCCGAGCCCCGCTCGTCGAGCGGCGGACCGACACGGACTGCGCGGTCCTGCGTGCAGCTTTCATCCCCGGCAGAGGAGGCCGCCGCACTTGCGCCGGCCGCACCATGCAGGCGGGCGCATCCGGCGCCGGCGAAGGGAGACCGAATGTCGACTCCCGGCGTGTGGCGCTTCGACACGCCCGACGGCGCCGAGATCGCCGTCAGCACCCTCGGCGACCTGTCCCGGCAGCAGCTGATCACCGTGCACGACGCCGCGACCCGAGTCCTGGCAGCCGGGCGAGAAGAAGCCGAGGACCCGCTGAGTGCCCCGGCGCCGGTGAGGTCCTGCAGCTGGCGGCGAGCGCGCCGAGCTGCTCTCCACGAGCCCGTCCCAGGAGCAGGAGGACACTCCGCGTGAGGCGTGCGCCGACGAGGCCGGCGAAGCGGGAGACCGCGGTGGACGGCGCTGACCGGCCCGGCGGTCATCCGGCCGGGCCGTCGGCATGACGCTGCCCGGCGCGGTCGAACCCGCCAGAGAGACCGTCGAGCCGCCCGGGCATCCGCCTGCCCCGCGGGAAGCGGTGGCTGATCGCCCGCGCCGGCGGTGGCCGGCCCTGTCCCTGCCGGGCTGCTGGGCCGCCGTCCTGCTGGTGTGCGCGTCGCTCACCCCGTCGCTGCTGCCGCGAGACGGCGTCGCTCAAGGCGTGGTCAGCGGGATCAGTGCCGCCATGGGCTACGGGCTCGGCGTGCTGGCCGCCGCGGTGTGGCGGGCGCTGGCCGACCGCGGCCCCCGCCCGCCGCGGCGCTGGGCGTGGCGGGTGTTCCTCGCCGCCGCGGTGGTGCTGGGAACGGTGTTCTTCTTCCTCGGCCGACGATGGCAGGGACAGTTGCGCGAGCTGATGGGGATGCCGGCCGAGCCGCTGGGGCGGGCGCTGCTCGCGCCAGTCGTCGCCCTGATCGTGTTCGCCGTGATCCTCGCCGTGTCCCGTCTCGTGGCCGGCGTCGCCCGGGGGATCGCCCGGCTGCTGTCCCGCTGGGTCGGCCCGTCGGCCGCCCGCGCCCTCGGCGCGCTCACCGTCGCCGCGCTGGCGGTCCTGCTGGTCAGCGGGGTGGCCGTCGACGGGCTGCTCGCCGCCGCGGACCGGGCCTTCGCGCTGGAGGACCAGGAGACGCCCGACGGCGTCGAGCGCCCGACCAGCCGGCTGCGCTCGGGCGGGCCGGGGTCGCTGATCGGCTGGGACACCCTGGGCCGGGAAGGCAGGACGTTCGTCGCCGGCGGCCCCTCGGCCGCCGAGATCGGCGCGTTCACCGGCACGGAGGCGCCCGAGCCGATCCGGATCTACTCCGGTGTGGCGACCGCGGACGACGTCAGGGACCGGGCGCAGGCTGCCGTCGAGGACCTGGAGCGGGCCGGCGGCTTCGACCGGGCCCGGCTGATGGTCGCCACCACCACCGGCCGCGGCTGGCTGGACGCCGGCTCGCTGTCCGCGTACGAGTACATCGCCGCCGGGAACTCCGCCATCGTCGCGATGCAGTACTCCTACGTCCCCTCGGGCCTGTCCTACCTGATCGACCAGGACCGTGCCCGGGCTGCCGGCCGGGAGCTGTTCGACGCCGTCTACGAGCGGTGGACCGCGCTACCGGCCGACGACCGGCCAGAGCTCTACGTCTTCGGCGAGAGCCTCGGCTCCTTCGGCGCGGAGGCCGCGTTCAGCGGCGAGTACGACCTGCGCAACCGGGTGACCGGCGCGCTGTTCGTCGGCCCGCCGAACTTCAACGCCCTGCACACCGAGTTCCGCGACGGCCGCGACGCCGGCAGCTCCGAGATCGAGCCGGTGTACCGGGATGGGCGCACGGTGCGGTTCAGCAACGAGATCAGCGGCGGCGCCCCGCCGACCGGCGAGCCGTGGACCGGCACCCGCGTGTTGATCCTGCAGCACCCCTCGGACCCGGTCACCTGGTGGAGCCCGTCGCTGCTGTTCAGCCGCCCCGACTGGCTGGCCGAGCCGCCCGGGCGGGACGTCCTCGACGAGATGAGGTGGATCCCCCTGGTGACCTTCTGGCAGGTCACCCTCGACATGCCTTTCTCCACCGACGTCCCCGAGGGGCACGGGCACCGCTACACGCGCGAGTCGGTGGACGCCTGGTCGTTGCTGCTCCGCCCGCCGGACTGGACCGCCGAGAAGGCCGACCGGCTGCGGTCGCTGATCTCGCGATGACGTCGGTGGCCGGGCCGACCCGCGGGACCGGCCGGTGCGCGGGCCCCGGGCTCGACGACCGGGCGCTGCTGCGGGCCCATGAGCCCGTGCTGCGGTTCACCGAGGGCGAGCTGTTCCTGCCGACGTCGGTCGCGGGATACGTCGCGCGGTGCAGTCTGTGGACGGGCGGCCAGCAGCGCAGCGCCGCACCGCTGGTGGCCGCGGGCCTGCTGACGCTCGAGCGCCTCGCCGAGCTCGGCGAGCGGTTCCGCGACCGGCCGCTGTACCTGCGGTTCGTCCAGCAGCCGCTGGAGCGGGCGGAGGTGCGGGCGTGGCGACGGGCGACCCGGCCTCGGCTGAGGGGAACGGCCAGGATGGCCGCCGTCGGCGTGCTCGCCCGGCTCGTCGACGTGGTCCTGCGGCTGTCGCTGCTCGTCCGGGGACGGGTGCCCCGCGGGCTGGTGGCCGCCGCTGAGGGGCTCGCCTCCGCGCCCTCGGCGTCCGACGTCCGCCCGTACTACGGCCGGGTGGTCCGTGACGGCGGCTACACCGTCTGCCAGTACTGGTTCTTCTACGCGTTCAACGACTGGCGTTCGACCTTCCACGGGGTCAACGACCACGAGGCCGACTGGGAGCTGGTGGCCGTCTACCTGGCCGGAACCGGCGACGACGTGTCCCCGGCGTGGGTCGCGGCCTCGTCGCACGATCACCACGGGGCCGTCCTGCGGCGGCGGTGGGACGACCCCGGTCTGCACCGGGAGGGCGACCACCCGGTCGTCTTCCCCGGCGCCGGCTCGCACTCCGGTGCGTTCGTGCCGGGGGACTACGTCGTCGCCGTCGAGGTGCCGGCGCTGCGGCGGGTCGTCGGCGCGGTGCGCCGCTGGATCCGCAGCGGGCCCTCGGACTCGCCAGGGTTCGCGATCCCCTTCGTGGACTACGCCCGCGGTGACGGGCCCACCGTCGGCCCCGGACACGCCTGCGCCTGGCGACCGGAGCCCATCGACGACGTCACGCCCTGGGTCGTCGGGTTCCGCGGCCTGTGGGGGCTCGACACCCGGGACGCGTTCGGCGGCGAGCGGGCGCCGGCCGGCCCGCGGTACGACCGCTCCGGCGAGGTCCGCCGCTCCTGGGCCGACCCGCTCGGCTGGGCCGGGCTGACCACGGTGGCACCGACCGCCGCCGAGGAGCACGCAGCGCTGCGCGCCCGGCTCGACGAGGTGACCGATCGTCTCGCGGTCCTCGACGGGGTGATCGCCGCGGAACGGACGGCGCTGCGCGGACTGCGCGCGCAGGCCCGCTCCCTCGGCACGAGCGCCGGGACCCACCGCCTCCAGCAGGAACGCGTGGCCGAGCTCGGCATCCGGGAGGCCGGGCTGACCGCGCTGACCGCCGAGCGGACCCAGCTGGCCGAGGAGCGCGCCGTGCACACCGCGTTCCTGTCCCGCCCACCGGACCCCGGGCCGCCGGACGCGCACCTGCGGTCGGTCTCCCTGCCCGGCACGGTCGAGCCGCACACCGCCTTCCTGCGACTGTGGGCAGCGGTCAGCACACCGGTGCTCATCCTGGGCATCGGCGTGCTGCTCATCCGCCCCACTCCGCTCACCCTGTCGGGGTTCGCCACGTTCCTCGTGGTCTTCGCGGGCGTCGAGGCGGTCGCGCGGCGCAGGACCCGGCTGCTGGTCACCGTGCTGGCGGCTGCGGTGTGGGCGGTGGCCGCGGCCAGCCTGGTCCTGGCGCTGCTGCGCAACTGGCAGGTCGCGCTCGCCGTGCTGCTGGTCGTCACCGGGCTCGTGCTGATCGCACTGAACCTGCACGAGCTGGTCGGCCGGCCCGGCAGAGGTGACCGCGGCGCGGGGAGGGCCGGCGGGGACCCCGGCCGGTGACCGCAGCTCTCGGCGAGGTCACGCCCTACGCGCTGGCGATCGCCCTGTCGCCGTTCGGGGTCATCGTGGCGATCCTCCTGCTGTTCACTCCGCGCCCACGGGCGGCGGGCGGCGCGTTCCTGGCCGGCTGGGCCGTCGGGATCGCCGTCGCGGCGGGGGTCTTCGTCGCGCTGGCGTCGGTCGTCGAACTCAGCGACGAGCCACCCAGCTGGGCTTCGTGGGCCAGGCTCGGGCTGGGCGTGGTCCTGCTGCTCGTCGGTGCGCGTCTGTGGCTGCGGCGCGCCGGCAAGGCCGAGCCCGCGTGGCTGCGGTCCCTCGCTGGCATCACCCCGGCCCGCGCCCTGCGGCTGGGTCTGCTGCTGTCGGCCAACCCGAAGACCCTGCTGCTGGCCGTGGCCGGCGGGTTGGCGATCGGCGCGGCCGAGCTGACCCTCGCCGGCACCGTGGTCGCGGTCGCGGTCTTCATCGGGCTGGCCGTCGTCACGGTAGCGCTGCCGATCCTGCGGCACATGCTGCTCGGCGTCCGCGTCCTCGCCACACTCGGCC
The DNA here is from genome assembly GCA_035474935.1 of Geodermatophilus sp. Taxonomy (GTDB): domain Bacteria; phylum Actinomycetota; class Actinomycetes; order Mycobacteriales; family Geodermatophilaceae; genus Geodermatophilus. The sequence continues at coordinate 8,196 of DATIMX010000254.1, forward strand.
GGGCCAAGGACTGGCTGACCGCGCACGACGCCACCGTCATGGCCGTGGCCCTCGTCGTGGTCGGCATCCTCCTGACCGTCCAGGGCATCGCGAAGCTCGGAACGCCGCGCACGGAGCTGCCTCACGACCACCGTGCACCTGAGCCACGACGCCCCGACCGAGCTGTTCACCGTCACCGGGAGCAGTACCGCCGTCCACGGTGTCCGGCAGTTGCGCTCGGGCGGTCACTGCCCTACCGGAGGAGGCTGCGGGCGATCACCATGCGCTGCACCTGGTTGGTGCCCTCGTAGATCTGGGTGATCTTGGCGTCGCGCATCATGCGCTCGACCGGGAAGTCCTGGGTGTAGCCGGCGCCGCCGAAGAGCTGGACGGCGTCGGTGGTGACCTGCATGGCGACGTCGGAGGCGAACGCCTTGGCCGAGGCCGAGACCCGGGTGACGTCGGGACGGCCCTGCTCACCAGCCGCCGCGGCGACGTAGACCAGGTGGCGGGCCGCCTCGATCTTCATCTCCATGTCGGCGAGCATGAACTGCACGCCCTGGAACTCCGAGATCGCCTTCCCGAACTGCCGGCGCTCCTTGACGTAGGCCACGGAGGCGTCGAGCGCGCCCTGCGCGATGCCGACGGCCTGCGCGCCGATGGTCGGGCGGGTGAAGTCCAGCGTCCGCAGCGCGGTCTTGAAGCCGGTGCCGGGCTCGCCGATGATCCGGTCGGCCGGGATGGTGCAGTCGGTGAAGTAGAGCTCGCGGGTGGGCGAGCCCTTGATGCCCATCTTGCGCTCCTTGGGGCCGACCGCGAAGCCGGGGTCGTCCCGGTGGACGGCGAAGGCGGAGATGCCGTTGGCGCCCTTCTCCGGGTCGGTGACCGCCATGACCGTGTACCACTCGGAGATCCCGGAGTTGGTGATCCAGGCCTTGGTGCCGTTGAGCACCCAGTTGTCGCCGTCGAGCCGGGCGCGGGTCCGCATCGCGGCGGCGTCGGAGCCGGCCTCCCGCTCGGAGAGCCCGTAGCTGA
>DATIMX010000255.1:0-7825 GCA_035474935.1 Geodermatophilus sp.
CAAGACGTTGTTCGGGCTGGAGTTCCTGGTGCGCGGTGCACAGGAATTCGACGAGCCGGGCGTACTCCTGACGTTCGAGGAGTCGGCCGCCGACTTGACGGCGAACGTGGCCTCGCTCGGCTTCGACCTGGCCGGACTCGAGGCCGACGGGCGCCTGGTCATCGATGCGGTCCGGATCGATGCGTCCGAGATCGTGACAACGGGCGAGTTCGACCTCGACGGCCTGTTCATCCGCCTGGCTTCCGCAGTGCAGTCGGTGGGCGCCCGACGGGTGGTCCTGGACACGATCGAGGTGCTGTTCGGCGCACTGGGCGACGAGGCGATCGTGCGGAACGAGTTCAGCCGGCTGCTGCGGTGGCTGAAGGACCACGAGCTCACCACGGTGATCACCGGCGAGCGTGGCCGGGAGGGGCAGCTGACCCGGTACGGCATCGAGGAGTACGCCTCCGATTGCGTGATCGTCCTCGATCACCGGATGCACGACGAGATCGCCACCCGGCGACTACGCATCGTGAAGTACCGCGGATCCCGCCACGGCACCAACGAGTACCCCTTCCTGGTCACCGATCGCGGTCTGATGATCTGGCCCATCACCTCGACCCAGCTCACCTACCCGGTCTCCACCGACCGGGTCTCGCTGGGGGTGCCCCGGCTGGACCAGATGCTGACCGGTGGTGTCCACCGCGGCTCCACGGTGCTCATCACCGGGAGCGCCGGCACCGGGAAGACGACGCTGGCGGCCTCCGCGGCCGACGCCGCCTGCGCCCGCGGGGAACCCGCCCTGTTCGTGTCCTTCGAGGAGTCCCCCGACCAGCTCGTGCGCAACATGCGATCGGTCGGCATCGACCTCGGCCGCTGGGTGGGCGCGGGGCTGCTGCGGTTGTGGGGCCAACGGGCCACCGCGTTCGGCCTCGAGAGCCACCTCGCCGGCATCGAACGGCTGCTGGACGAGACCACGCCGGGCATCGCCGTGCTCGACGCGGTCGGCAGTCTGACCCACATCGGCGCGCAGTCCGAGGTCACGGCCGCAGTGGCCCGCGAGGTCGACATGATGAAGTCGCGCGGCATCACCGGGATCCTCACCAGCCTGACCCACGAGGACCAGGGGGAGACCAGCTCGGTCGACGCCTCGTCACTGATCGACACGTGGCTCCTCCTGCGCAACGTGGAGAGCGACGGCGAGCGCAACCGGCTGCTGTTCGTGATCAAGAGCCGGGGGACGGCGCACTCCAACCAGGTGCGCGAGTTCATCCTCACGGACCGCGGCCCCGAGCTGCTCGACGTCTCCGTGGGGCCGCGGGGCGTGCTGACCGGCTCCGCCCGGATGACGCAGGTGGCCGAGGAGCGCGCGGCCGAGGCCGAGCGGAGGGGTGAACTCGAGCGGCGGCAGCTGGACCTGGCACGACGCTCCGCCGAGGTCGAGGCCCAGATCGCGTTGCTGCGCGAACAGCTGGCGACCGAGACCGCCGAACTGGACAGGTTGGTCGTCGAGCAGTCCCGTGGAGAGGACGCACGCGCGGCGGCGCGGGCGACCCTCGCTCGCCGGCGCCAGGGCGACCTCCCACGACCAGGACGGGAGGCGTGACGTGGAACCCACCTGCGGTGCGGACAGCAACCGGGTCGACGGCCCCTCGAAGGAGTACGAGCTGCGCCTCTACCTCGCGGGACACAGCCCGAAGTCGGTGCGCGCCGTCGAGAACCTGCGCCGCGCCTGCGAGGAGCACCTCGCCGGGCGGTACCGGATCGAACTGGTCGACCTCCTGGAGAACCCGCAGCTCGCGCGGGGGGACGAGATCATCGCCGTCCCCACCCTGGTCCGCAAGCTCCCCCAACCCGTCCGCAAGATCATCGGGGACCTGTCGGACACCGAGAAGCTGCTGGTGGGGCTGCAGTTGCGCAGTGCGGGCGGCCCGCCTTGACCGGCCCCGCGAAGGGACTCCCGCGCTGGTCGCTGACGCTGTACGTCAGCGGCGCCTCACCGCGCTCGGCGCGGGCCCTCGACACGGTCCGGCGAGTGTGCGACGAGGCACTCCCGGGACAGGTGGACCTCCGGGTGGTGGACGTCGCAGAGGACCCGGACCTCGCCGGCGAGGACCAGGTCCTCGCCGTACCCACCCTGATCAGGCAGCGGCCCGTCCCGGTGCGTCGGCTCGTGGGCGAGCTGGCCGACGTCGACCGCGTCCGCGCGGGGCTCGACCTGGCGGCGCCGCCGGCCCGGTCGACCGCGCGGAGCGGGCAACCCGGTGAGCCGTGACCGGCCACGGACCGGATGTCGGCGCCGTCGACCCGGCGGACGAGTTCGCCCACCTCCGCCTCCAGATCGAGGACCTGCGGAGAGCGCTCACCGCGATCCGCGGGGGCGATGTCGACGCGGTCGTGCTGGGCGGTCCGCAGGGTCAGCAGCTGTACACCCTGGTCAGCGCCGACCGGCCGTACCGGGTGATCGTCGAGGAGATGGGCGACGGCGCCGTCACCGTCTCCGAGCGCGGGATCATCCTCTACGTCAACCGGCGCCTCGCCGACCTGGTCGGGGCCGACCGCGCCGCGCTCCTCGGCAGGGACGTCGCCGACCTCGTCGACGCCTCGGCCGCCGACACCCTGGCGTCCCTGCTGACGACCGCCCCCGGGACCACCCGCCACGAGGAGCTCCTCCTCGCCGGCGCCGCGGAATCCACCGTGCCGGCGCTGGCGTCGGTGACCGGGTTGGACATCGAGGGGACCATCGTCCGCTGTCTGACCGTCACCGACCTCACCGACCGGCGGCGCAACGAGCAGGAACTGGTCGGGGCCTACGCCGATCTGACCCGGTCCACGCGGGAAATGGAGGAGGCGCAGCGGATCGGGCGGATCGGCAGCTGGTTCTGGAACGCTGCGACCGCCGAGCTCGACTGGTCGATCCAGATGTATCGCATCTTCGGCATCGATCCCGCAGCGACCGCATCGACCGCCCAGCAGGCCCTGGCGGCCACCTTGCATCCCGAGGACGCCGCCGCGGCCACCGCTGCGTCGGATCGCGCGCTCGCCGACCACCAGCCGTTCGTGGTCCAACAGCGATTCGTCCACCCCGATGGGAGCCTCCGGCACACCGTGACCCGCGGAGAGGTGATCTGTGGGCCCGACGACACCGTGATCGGGATGCGCGGCACGGCACAGGACGTGACCGAACAGCGCCGGGCGGCCGAGGCAGTGGCCGAGGCCCGTGAGGCGCTGGTGCGCCAGACGATGGAGCTGGCCGAGGAGCACCGGGTCAAGGAGTCGCTGCAGCGGGCGATCCTGCCGGCGCGCCTGCCCACGGCACCCGAGGTGGAGCTGGCTGCTCGCTATCTGCCCGCCGATCGGCCCTCGCTGGTCGGCGGCGACTGGTACGACGCCTTCTGGTTGCCGGACGGGTGTCTGGCCGTGGCCATGGGGGACGTCGTCGGTCACGACATGGACGCCGCCGTGACGATGGGCCAGGTGCGCAACGCCCTGCGGGCCTACGCGTTCAGCGAGGACACGCCCGCAGCCGCCCTCGCCGGGCTCAACGCGCTGACGACCGGCCTGCGCGACGGCGGGCTGGCCACCGCCGTGTTCGGCCGCCTGCAACCGACGCACCGCACGTTGCGGTGGGCGAGCGCGGGGCACCTCCCGCCGCTGCTGATCAGCCCCACCGGTGTCCGTCTGTTGGCCAACCCCGCCGGGATGATGCTGGGCGCGTCTCCCGGGACCCGGTTCACCGACGCTCTTGCGCCGCTGTCGCAGGACGACCTGGTGCTCCTGTACACCGACGGGCTCATCGAGCGACGCGACCGGGATCTCGACGCCGGCTTCGCCGCCCTCGTCGACGCCGCCCACGACCTCGTCCGCCGGCCGGTGGAGACCGTCTGCGACGCACTCCTCGACCGGCTGCTGCCCGCCCACGGGCACGAGGACGACGTCTGCCTGCTCGCCCTCCGCCTGACATCCCGCGCGGGGGCCGCGCGCCCGGCGAAGTAGCACATCCACCTGGGCGCAGGCCCAGCGCGGCGAGGTGCTCGTCCTGCTCGTGGGCGCAGCACAGGTGGCCGTGCAGCGGCTCGACCGCGCGGTGGGCGCGGGCGACGTCGGCGAGGTGCTCGGCGCCAACCATGCGGCGCGCCTCAGGAAGGCTCCCCCGGTGGACCGATCGACCGCAGCCACCGGCGCTGCCACGGCGTCTCGACCGCGCGCGGGTGGTACCGCTCGCGGACCCACCCGACGGCCTCGTCGGCCGGCAGTCCGTCGAGGACGGCGAGCGCGGCCAGCGCGGTGCCGGTGCGGCCGATCCCGCCGTGGCAGGCCACCTCGACCCGCTCCCCCGCCCGCGCGCGGTCCAGCGCCTCGGTGAGCGCGGCGAGGGCGTCGGCGCGGTCCAGCGGGATCCAGAAGTCCGGCCAGCGCACCCGGCGCGCGGGCCACGGCGGCAGCGGGCCGCTGCCGAGCACGACCGCCCGGTCGGCCGGGGACGCCGGCGCGCCCAGCCGGCGGCCGCGGACCCGCGCCCCGCCGGGCAGCTCGACCAGCCCGGCGCCGTCCGCCCAGCTCATGTCACCGGTGGGCGGGTGCAGGCCCACTGGACGCGGGTGCGCACGGGCGCGAACCCCAGCCGCCGGTACAGCCCGAACGCGCCGGTCGGGTTCTCGGTGTCGACCTGCAGCCCGGCGGTGTCGCAGCCGGCAGCGGCACCGGCCCGCAGCGCGGCGACGATCGCGGCCGACGCGATGCCGCGCCCGCGGGCGGGCCGGAGGACGCCCAACTGCCCAAGGTGGGCCTGCTGGACGCCGGTCGCGCGGGTGTCGGCGTCGTACACGTAGGTCAGCACGTAGCCGGCCACCGCCCCGTCGATCAGGGCGAGCACCGACAGGCCGGGCCGGAAGGCGCGCTGCCCGGTGAACCAGGCCCGCCACGCCGTCTCGTCGCGCTCGGCCGAGCCGTGGTGGTCGGTGAAGGCCGCGTTGTGGGCCCGCCGCACCTCGTCGTCCCGGTCCTCGGTGTAGGGCACCAGGCTCACGCCCGGCACGGGCGGGACCTCCGGCAGCCCGGTCAGCGGGCGCTCCATGTCGGCGTACCAGCGCTCGGCGGTGAACCCCGTGCGGCGCACCAGGAACTCCAGGGGACCCATGCCCGGGAACACCGAGACCGTCAGCAGTCCGGGCAGCTCCGGGTGGTCGCGCCGGTGCACCTCCGCGCCGCGGCGCAGCTGCCAGTCCAGCAACGCCGTCCCGACGCCGCGCCGCCGCCAGTCGGGGTGCACCCGGCCCTCGAGCGCGATGCGGTGGTCCTCCCGGGTCCCGCCGAGGGACATCACCACGGCGACCCCCACCAGCGTGCCGTCCCCGGCCCACACCGCGCGGCCGTCGCGCGGCAGGTCGACCAGGTCGTTGACCCACCACTCGGCGAGGTCGCCGGCGTCGAAGTGCTCACCGGTGTCGTCGACCGGCTCGGCGGCGGCGAGCAACCCCGCCGCGGCGGGGAGGTCGTCGCCGGTCAGCGGTCGGGCGGTCAGGCCCGCGGGCAGGTCGGGCACGCCCCGCAGCGTAGGGACGGCGACCGCCGCGGTCGACCGGGTTCCGCGGGTCCCTTGCGGCCGCGTGCGGGCGGACGTCAGCATCGGCGAACGCCGCCGAGAGGAGGGCCCCGTGCCCCGCTTCCTGGTCATCGCCCGGTACGAGGCGCAGGGCGCGCGGGCGGTGATGGCGGCCGGCGGGTCGGCCCGGCGCAGCGCCTTCGCGCACGCCGTCCTCGACCTGGAGGGGCGGCTGGAGAGCTTCGACTACGCGCTCGGGGACGCCGACGTCTACGCGATCGTCGACCTGCCCGACAGCGCGGCCGCCGCGGCGCTGTCGCTCACCATCACCGGGGGCGGCGTCGCGTCGGTCCGGACCGTCGTCCTGCTGTCGCCCGAGGAGCTCGACCGGGCCGCCCAGCTGCACCCGGACTACTCCCCCGGCCCGCGCTGAGGGTTCACCAGCCGGGCAGGAACAGGCAGAACGGGTGACCGGCCGGGTCCAGGCACACCCGGACGCCGTCCTGCGGCTGGAACTCCGCCACCGTCGCACCGGCCTCGACGGCGAGCGCGACCGCCGCGTCGAGGTCGTCGACCTCGACGTCGAGGTGCAGCTGCATGCGCGGGTCGCCGGGGCCGGCCGGCCACACCGGCGGCACGTGGTCGGTCTCGAGCTGGAAGGACAGCCCCGCGCCGCCGTCCTCCGGCCGGAGGGTCGCCCACTCCGGCTCGTCGCTGCCGATCGGCCAGCCGAGCAGCCGCTGGTAGCAGCGCGCGAGCCCCCTGGGGTCGGGGGTGTCGAGGACGGTCGCGGTGAGTCGCACCCGTCCACCCTGGACAGCCGGGCGCGGCCCTGCCACAGCAGCGGCCCGGACAGGGGTCAGGGCGCCAGAGCGAACAGCCGGGCGCCGTTGCGCCACAGGACGGCGCGCAGCCACTCCTCCCCCAGGTCCAGCCGGTGCAGGGCGGCCAGCTGGTGGGCGTACGGGTACGGGATGGACGGGAAGTCGCTGCCGAGCACCACCTTGTCCCGCAGCGCGCCCAGCCGCGGCCGCAGGGCCGGGTCGAACGGCATGAGCCGTTCGGTGAAGTCGGTGGCGAACATCGTGGTGTCCAGGTGCACCCGCTCGTACCGCTCGGCCAGGTCGAGGAAGGCCGCGTACTCGGGCATGCCGAGGTGGGCGATGACCAGCTGCAGCCGCGGGTAGCGCTCGAGCAGGCCGGTCATCGGCACCGGTCCCGTGTGCTCCCCGCGCAGCGGGCCCGATCCGCAGTGGATGACGACGGGGATGCCGGTCTCCTCCAGCCGCGCCCACACCGGGTCCAGCAGCGGGTCGCGCGGGTCGAAGGCGCCCACCTGGACGTGCACCTTGAACACCCGCGCACCGGCCGCCAGCGCCGTCTCGACGTAGGACGCCGCCTCCGGCTCGGGGTAGAAGGTCGCCGACTGCAGCACCTGCGGGTGCGCGGCGGCGAACCGCGCCGACCAGTCGTTGAGCCAGGCGGCCATGCCGGCCTTGTGCGGGTAGGGCAGCGTCGGGAAGGCCCGGACCCCGAGGCGGTCGAGCACCGCGAGCCGTTCCTCCTCGGGCAGCGGGTACTGCACCGGCCAGGGTGCGCCGTAGTGGGTCTCGGCAGCGGCGAAGTAGTCCCACACCTTGGCCTGCACCCGCTCGGGCAGGAAGTGCACGTGCACGTCGACCAGCCCGGGCAGGCCCAGCTCGCGCCAGTACCGGGGGACGTCGGCGTCGTCGGCCGGAAGCGGGACGGGGCTGCTCACCGCAGCGTGACGACGACCTTGCCGCGCACGTGCCCGCCCGCGACCAGCTCCTGCGCCTCCGCGGTCTGCTCCAGCGGGAACGCCCGGGCGATCGGCACCCGCAGCTGGCCGGCGTCGGCCATCCGGCCGAGCTCCTCGAGGTGCTCGTGCTCGGGACGGACGAAGACGTAGCGGCCGCCCATCTCGTTGACCACCGGGTCGACGACGGAGACGATGCGGGCGCGGTCGCGGACCTGCTTCGGCGCGTCGGCCAGGGTGTCGCCGCCGACCAGGTCGAGGACGGCATCGACCGGCTCGGACAGCTGCGTGCTGATCGGCCCGGCCGAGTAGTCGAGCACCTCGGCGACCCCGGCGTCCCGCAGGAAGCCGTGGTTGCGCGGGCTCGCCGTCCCGATGACGTGCGCGCCGAGCGCGACGGCGATCTGGACGGCGGAGAAGCCGACCCCGCCGGCCGCGCGGTGCACCAGCACCCGCTCGCCCTCGTGGACGTCGAGCGCCTCGGTCAGCGACTGGTAGGCGGTGAGCCCGGCCAGCGGCAGCCC
>DATIMX010000256.1:0-2421 GCA_035474935.1 Geodermatophilus sp.
GAAACGGGATGAACATCGGTGGTCATGGCGACGACGCTAGGAACGGGCGCCGTCGGACCGCTGTCAGCGCGCTGTCAGCTCGGCCGGGAGAACGCGGTGCCGGTCTCCAGGAGCGACTTGAGGTCGCTGAGCACCCACGGCCAGCCACCGCCACCCCCGCCCGGCTGGTCGTCGGCCTGGCCGCTGGTCATCACCGCGAGGTTCGGGGCGCCGGTGAGGTCGTGCGTGACCGTCAGCCGGGTGATGCCGTCGGTCTCGACGAGCTCGTAGGTCAGGCGGGTGAAGCCCTCGGCCTTGAGGCCGTCGTCCATGAGCATCCGCCAGGTCTGGACGAACCGCCTCGGCGGGTCGGACTCGACGACCTCGCCGTCGATGATCGGCCCGGACACGCCGAACTCCTGCATGCCGGTACCGGCGGTGGTGACGAAGGAACTGCCCGCCCGCAGGTCCGACTGCACGAAGCCTCCGTAGCCGTACCGATCGCTCCACTCCGGGCTCAGCAGGGCGTCCCACACCCGCTGCGCGGGAGCGGTGATGTAGACGCGGTGCACCTGCACGGTGCGGCCGGCCGTGTCGTTCGTCGGGGAGCCCGTCGCGGTGGTCATGTCTCGTCCTCCAGTTGCCTCTTCAGGTCGGCCAACGCCGAGACCTGCCGTTCGGTGTACTTGTCGATCCACCGGTCGTGGATCAGCCGGATCGGGACGGCGTTGAGGAAGTGCAGCTTCTCCCGGCCCTGCCGTCGGCTGACGACGAGACCGGCCTCCTCCAGCACCTTCAGGTGCTTCATCACCCCGAAGCGCGTCATCTCCAGCTCGGACTCCAGCTCGGTGAGCGTGCGGCCGTCACGGGCGAAGAGCAGATCGAGCAGGAAGCGACGGGTCGGGTCGGCGAGGGCCTTGAAGACCCGGTCGTCGCCTCCGTCGCCTGCCACGCCTCAATTATGTGACCAAATAGTCACCTGTCAAGAAGCTGTCCGAACTGCGACGATGCGGGCGTGGTAGCGCTCGGCGTCCTCGGGCCGCTGCTGCTGGAAGGGGACGCCGGCCCGGTCCGGATCGGCTCCGCCCGTCAGCGGCGGCTGCTCGCCGCGCTCGCGGCGCACCTCGGGCGCTCCGTCGACGTCCTGCGCCTGGCCGATCTCGTCTGGGCGGACGACCTGCCGGTCGACCCGGCCGGCGCGGTCCAGACCAACGTCGCCCGGCTGCGCCGCGCGCTGCCCGCCGCCCTCCGGTTGTCCACGACCCCCGAGGGCTACCGGCTGGACGCCGACCGGGCGGACGTCGACGTCACGGCCTTCGCCGACCACCTCGCCGCGGCAGCGGCCCTCGACGACCCGGCCGCGCGCTGCGTCCGTCTCGAGGCGGCGCTGGCGTTGTGGCGGGGGAGCCCGTACCCGGAGCTGGACCATCCCGACCTGGTGCCCGAGGTCGCGCGGCTCGTCGCACTGCGGGCCGGGGCGGCAGCGCAGCACGCCACGGCGCTGCTGGCCGTGGGTCGGGTCGCGGAGGCCGTCGCGGAGCTCGAGGCACAGGTGGCCGCGGAGCCGCTGCGGGAGGAGGTCGTCGGGGTCCTCATGCAGGCTCTGGTGGCCGCCGGGCGCCAGGGTGACGCGCTCGCGGCGTTCGCCCGCCTGCGCGCCCGGCTCGCCGACGAGCTCGGGCTCGACCCGTCGGCCCAGCTCCGCGAGCTGGAGCGGCGGGTGCTGCGCCAGGAGCTGCCTGTCGGTCCGGCGCCGGGCACGCGTACCGGGGCACGGCCACCCCGGCTGCGGGTGCCGCTGAGTTCGTTCGTCGGCCGGGCAGCCGACGTCGCGCGCGTCCTCGAGGCCGTACAGCGGTGCCGGGTGGTGTCGCTGTGCGGTCCGGGCGGAGTGGGCAAGACGCGGCTGGCCCGGCACGTCGCCGCGACGCTCGCCGACCGGTACGGCGACGGCGCCCTGCTCGTCGAGTTCGGCGAGGGCGGGGCCGCCGACGTCGTGCCGCTTCTCGCTGCAGCGCTACGGCTCACCGACGGCCGCGCCGAGCGGAGCGGATCCGTGGTCGACGGCATCGTCGAGGTGCTCGCGGTCCGCCACCAGCTGGTGGTGCTGGACAACTGCGAGCACGTCTGCGATGAGATCGCCGCGCTGGTGGAGGCGATCACGGCCGACGCCCCGCGCGTCGACCTGTTGCTCACCAGCCGCGAACCGGTGCGGGTCGACGGCGAGCAGGTGCTGCCGGTCGCGCCGTTGGAGCCGGACGCGGCGGCCCGGTTGCTCGTCGACCGGATGCGAGCCGGCGACCCCGGCGCCGCACCCGACCCCGACGACGAGCTGGTCGCCGAGGTGTGCCGGCGGCTCGACGGCCTGCCGCTCGCCCTCGAGCTGGCCGCCGCCCGCGCGCTCCCGCTGGGCCTGCCCGGCCTGCTCGACGCCCTGGGGTC